>CAYPOE010000113.1:0-7676 GCA_964412285.1 uncultured Eubacteriales bacterium
AAACATTGCTACTGTGAGAAGCCCATGGCGGGCAGCTATGCCGACGCACTCGCGATGTACAACGCGGCGAAGGATATGGGCAAGATGCTGCACATTCAGCTCTCGTTCCTGTATACTCCTGTGACGCACGCGGCGAAGAAGTTTATCGACGACGGCGTACTCGGCAACATCTATCATATGCGCTCGTACGGCTACCGACGCCGCGGCCGACCGTTCGTGGATGGTTACGCGGAGAAAGAGTTCAACAGTCGCTACTGGGCGCAGGGCGGCGCACTCTACGACATGGGCGTGTACCACATATCTCAACTGCTGTACTTAACCGGATTGCCTAAGATTCAGCGCATCACGGGCGCGATTTATCAGGAGTTGCCCATGCATGAGGGACGCAGAGTTGAAGCGGGTTTCGATGTAGAAGAGTTGGGCGTAGGATTCGTGCGATTCGAGGGCGGACTCACACTTGACATACTCGAGTCGTGGGCGATCCATGCCAAGCCGTTCCCACCGAGCATGATTTGCGGCAGCCAAGCAGGATTGTCGCTCGGCGAACACATCGAACTCATCATGGAGCAGTCGGGATACCCGACGGTATCTGCTGTGGACTTGGGCAGCGAAGTCTACAGGACACACCAAATAGACCCGTCCCTCAAATATAACGACGAGTCTCAGGCGCACTGGGTCAGTGCATTGCGCGGCGAACGTCCGCTGCTGAATACTGCTGACATCGCACTCGATACCATGCTGATCTCGGAGGGTATCTTTATGTCCAGCGCGTCGGGCTGTGAGGTATCGGCCGCCGATGTACGCGAGAAGTCCGTAAGTACCGCGATTCGCAAGCAAGACGTACCGTTCGGGGTATTGGAGTACTTATTTTAAGCTCGGTGTTCGGGTTCAGGATACTTGACCGCATTCTTGACGGCCTTCTCGGCGATGGCGACAGATAAATCCACGCCGAGCAGCGAGCATATGCGCAGGAGATACCATGCTACATCAGCGATCTCCTCGCGCACATGCTCGGCTGTTTTGGCGTCGCTCATGATGCCGTTGGCTGCATCCGAATGAATCCACTGAAAGATCTCGAGCAGTTCGGCGGCTTCGACATTGAGTGCCATGATGAGATTTTGCGCGTTTTCGTTGTCACTCCAACCGCGCCTGTCGCTGAAATCCTTGATGAAGCCGATCAATTCAGCTACTTGGGTATTGTTGTCGTTTGTCATGTGTCCTCGGTCTTTTGTATAACGTGTGTTTGCGTGATGCGACGTTTGATGCGTGTCAATGCGCGTACGGCGCGGGATCCCGCGACGACGAGCAGTACGGCGTTGGATGCGGCGTGCATGGTATCGAGCGGGAACGATACGACGATCGATGTGATGTACGCCGACAGCCCGAACGCGTTGCCGCCGAGGATATACCACTGCGCATTCATGATTGCACCGAATACATAGGCCATCACTGCGCCATATACGCCCATGAGTGGCGCGTTGCGCAGTATGCCGCGCAGCAGTCCTGCGCACAGACCCATGAGTCCCCAGCCAATCATCTGGAACAATGTCCATGGCCCTTGCCCGAGCACCAAGTTGGATGCGGCGGCAGAAATGATGCCGACGCTCATGCCGGGTATCGCACCCAACCCCAACCCCGTCACGATGACGATGTACGACGACGGCGTGACGTTGGGCAGTGCCGCGAATGCGATGCGTCCGACGGCGGCGACGGCTGACAGCACGGATACGATGACGATGGCGTCTATGTTTATATATCGTTTACCCATGGCGTGTCCTGTAGTATGGCGCGAACGTCGGGGGTTGCACGCCTGATGCGGCGTATGTGTCGCATAGTCGCACGTGTCGCAACGCTTTGCATGTATCGGTCGTGTAATAGCTATTTCCCATAAAAAATGGCATAGGCGGCTCATCCAACGCGGCGGCGCCGTCGAACAGCAGGATGCAGCGATCGGCGGTGTGCGCGGCAAACTCAAGGTCGTGCGTCGCGATCACACATGTGACGCCGAGTGACAGCAGCAACGCACCCAGTGTGATGCGCCCGTAGATGTCGGTCGCCAACGTGGGTTCGTCGAGGATGAACAGGTCGGGCTGTTTGAGTAGCAGTGCGGCGACTGCCACGCGCTGCTTTTCGCCCGTGGACAGGTCGTACGGATGTACGGACAGCAGGTGCGTGATGCCCAACGTGTCGCATATCGCTTGAATAGATTGAACGGATTCGCTACGACTTACGGCATGAAGTTCTTCTCGCACGGTTTCGTGTGAGAAGAACGCGTTGATGTTCTGCGGCATGTACGCGACGCGCGCCTTGCCGTGCACGCTGCCCATGCTTGGGCGCAGGATGCCGCCGATCAGCCGTAGCAACGTCGACTTGCCGCTGCCGTTGCCGCCCATGATGCAGAGGATTTCACCGCGCCGTATGTTGAGGTCGCAGTGGCGCAGGATGGGCTGGGCGTGCTTGTCGTAGAAGAACGTCACGTCACGCAAACGTAAGAGCGATTCGGGATGAGTCGCATGATCGTTTACATAATCTGTATGTTCTGTAGGTTTCGTACGGGGAATCGCGTCGCATACCGAACGTATGTCAGGGGTATACGCGTCGCACGCGCCGAAACCCAAGCGTACCAGCGGCGGTATCAGTTCGGCATATGCCGCATCACGGTCGTGCCAGATTCGATGCAGCACGTCGCGGGGCGTACCGCAGTGGCGCAGTGCGCCGTCGAGTACTGCGAGTGTATCGATGTGCGGCAGATACGGCGCGATGTTGTGCTCGGCTACGACGATTGTGATGCCCATCTCGCGGTGCAGCTTGACGAGCAGCGACAGCATGTCGGCGGCGGCGAGCGGGTCGAGCATGGCCGTGGGTTCGTCGAGTACGAGCAGCTTGGGTTGCAGACTCAACGCGGCCGCGACGTTGACGAGCTGCTTCTGTCCGCCTGACAATTCCTCGACGTTGCGATGGAGTAGGTGCGATATGCCGAGGAACGCGCAGATCTCCGCCGTACGCCGCGCCATGATGTTTTGTGGTGTACCGACGTTCTCCATCGGGAACACGAGTTCGTGTAGCACGGTCGAGCAGCACAGTTGCGTATTGGGATTGGCGAACACGATGCCGATCTCGTGCGGCTCACAGTCGACGCGCAGTGTACCCGACAGCATACCGCCTGTGGACACATGGGGCTTGAGCAGTTGCAGCAGCGTCGACTTGCCGCTACCACTCCGACCCGCGATGAGTGTGAAGCTGCCGCGCGGTATGTGCAACGTAATATCGTGCAGCACGCGTTTGTTGTCGTAGGCGTAACAGAGTTTATCGAGGGTAATCATGAGTCACCGCGTTGCGTGCGTATTGGGAATGGATGGCATAAAATGCGTCGGCCACGGGCAGCATCAGACAGAGTGCGCTGGCCGCATACGCATACAGGTTTACATAAAATAGTGCCGCCGTCACGCAACCCATCGCCGCGACCGTCAGCGTATCGCGCGTACGCCATACGTCGCGCGCGTAGATCGTGCGACGTGCTTCGCCGTAGTGCTTGGCTCGCAGTGCGCGCGATAGCTCCAGACCTTCTTCGAGCGACCACATGAGCAGCGTGAGCAGGATGCTGATCGCACCGCGTATGCGTGCGATCCAACCCTCGCTTGTGTTGACGCGGTGTACGTCGGTGATCTCGCGGATGCGCGTCGCGTATAGCGGCATGAGCCGTAGCGTGAGTTGCAGCATGAGCGACAGTCGTCGCGATACGCGACCGAACAGTTGCATAAACGCCGCGCTGTCGATCCACGCGTTGTAGAGGTTGAACACGCCGTACAGCGATACGACCAAACAACCGCTGCGTACGCCGAGCAATATGCCCTCAAGCGTAATCGGACGTTCGAGTAGAGGTAGGAAGAAGAGGATGGTACGTCCGCGCGGGTAGGTCAGTGCGCAGAAGATCACGAATACCGCCGACATAAGCAACGCAAATCGCATCGCACGGAGTGGATGTTGCGTGTAGATGAGTTGTAGCAGCAGTATGCCCGCCGTCAGAAGCAACATGCGCGGCAGTGTGTCGGCGGCAAACACCGCGACGCACAGTGCCGCGCAGGAACAGAGCTTGACGCCGGGATGCAGACTGATGACGCTCCAGAGTCGTTTTTGCATATTATCGCGTAGGCTTTTCGGAGAACATCCACTGCACCTTGTCGCCAGGCTGGAGTATGCACTGTCCGGCTCCGACGGATGGGCGTTCGCCGTTGACGAAGTACTCCCAGCCGCTCAAGGGACCCTTGTCGCGCTCCCAGACGTCGCCGATCCCGCGCACATATGCGATGTCGCCCATGTTGTAGGAATCACAGACGATGCCCATGGCCTTGGTCATGTCGCGCAGCACGCTGAATGCCGTACAGCCTTCGGTATACGCGACTTCGGTCGGTGCTATGATGTCGCCGTCATATCCCGTGACGGTCAACAGAATCACGGGCTCTGCAACCTCGGCAACAGTGGGTTCTTCAACGAGTATCTCTTCAACCGGGACTGGTTCAGATAACTCGACGGCTTCTATCGTAGGCTCGGGCAATTCGACAGCTTCGATTACAGGTTCTTCGATTGCGATTTCTGCAACTTCTGTAGTTTCTGCAACTTCTGTCACTTGAATTTGATTTTCCTGATTCTGCTGCGTTTCATCAACTGCCACTTCGGGTTGTTCTGCCTCGATGGTTGCAGTTTCAACCTCTACAGCGTCATCCACGACATCGACAGGCGCATCCTCGTCGGATGCATCAGCTGTGATCGTAGGTGTCGGCGTAGGAGTAGGCGTGGCCGTCGGTGTAGCCGTCGGCGATACGGCAGGGCTTGCGGTATTACCGCAAGCCGCCAAGCATAAGATCAATAGAACGAGTACAATGTATCTCACTGCTGTTCACCCGCCAATAGCAGCAGCGCAACCGCGTAGTCGCGCGTCAGTACGTCGGGCAGCTCGGTGCCGACGGCTTCTTTGAACGCGGCAACTGCGTCCTCGCCAAATAGCTTACTAACCAATTCGCTTGTCACAACATCGCCGCTCTCGTGTGAGGAGTCTATGAAAGAGAATATCTTCTCCGCCAAATCCTCGTGAGGCTTGCCAGCATAGTCGCCTCTGTTGATGTGATAGAAGTTCGTGTGGCGGCAAACGTCGTAGTAGCCGTCGTAATCGCCGATGCCCGCCGCGCGGAACAGCACGATGGCCAACTCATTGGCGGTCATGGGCTGATCAGGATAGCACTTGCCCTCGCTGCCGCGAATCAGACCCATCTGTGCTGCGCGGATCATAGCCTCTTTGGTACCTTCGGCACACTTGTCGATGTCTGCGAACGACACATACGGCCGATCGGACAGCATCGTGTAGTAGTCGGCGAGGCATGTCAACGCCTGTGCTGTGGCGAACGCGTTGACTTCAGCGTTGTCCGTGTAGCCGTAGCCGCCGCCCTCTACCATAAAGCCTTGGATGTTTTCGTACAGCGACTGATCCTTAACAAAACGTTCGTCTGTATCGGGATCGATCCCCAACGCGATCAACGCGCTGGCTACGGTCGCCGCACTGTTGGTGTTCTCGGCATCCCACGCGATGTAGCCACCGTTCGGGGTCTGCATCAACGACAGCAGTCCGACGCACTTCTCGATGACAGGCGCAATCTTCTCACTGAGCGGGCGCGCGATAGACTTGTTGTCACCGACCTTGTCTTCGTACGTTGTACCCAAGTACAGCGGTTCGCCGAAGTAGAGCGGCGCAAGCGCCATGAGTACCATTGCCGTCGTGTCCGCGTTGAACTCCTCGCCGAATGCGTTGTAGCCGCCTGTCGGCAGCTGCATGTCGAGCAGCGGCAGGATCAGGTTCGTCCAACCTATCCCTGACTCTTCAAATGGGAATACGTGATTGACGTCGTTGAGCGCGATCAGCACATACGCGTAATCGAGCGGCGTCGCGAGGCGATCGCCTGCGTGCGTCATAAGATCATAGAGGTTGTACTTCTTGTCGCCGACGTGCCAGTTGTACGGGTCGACGCCCAATGCGTGCAACGCCATGGCCATCTTGGCGTACTCCGTGACGTACGTCTTGTCCGAGAAGTTCGCAGCCTTCTCCTCGAGCGCCTTGAGCCGCGCTGCCTTGTCGAATGATATGCCGAGCTTGGTATACGCGACGATGGCGAACTCGTCCATGGGCGCGTCGGTCAGCGCGCGTATGGCTTTGGCGTTGGCGAACACCTCGTCGGCCAAATCGGCGTCTGCCGCATACGCAGTGAGCGGTACACAGAGCATTGCGACCGCCATAAACATTGCGAGAAATCGTTTCATATCTCATCTCCTCTGTAATTCACTTCTTTCACCATGATAGCAGATACATATCGTATGCGCAAGGATTATTTTATCATTTCAGCGAGTCTGAATCGGAATCTTATACTCTATGTATCCCGACGCGCGGTCGGGTTGGATCACAGTGGCTGACACGTCTCGCATACGTAGATGTTGCCACCGAGGTACGCCATGCGTTTGACGTCGCCGCCGCAACGTACGCAGGGTTGTCCTTTCGTTTTGTTCGACAGCAACGTCTTGTATCCGCCGATGTTGCCGTACAAGTCTTTCTCGGTATCGCGCCCGCCCTTTTGCGTCATATCGCGCAGTGTATCCTTGACCGATCGGTACATCGTCTCGTAGTCCGTATCGGACAGCGTCTGCATCTTGCGCTTGGGATGCACTCCCGCGTTGAACAGGATGTCCTGCAATACGCCGTTGCCTAAGCCGGGTATGCGCTGCTTGGTCGCGAGGAAGGCCTTGCAACTCAACTTGCCGCTGTCGTCGTCGCGCAGTGCGGCGAAGTACGCACTGTCGAACGCGTCAGACAACGGGTTGGGTTTGGCGTGGGCGGTATCGTTGTAGGTTTCGCGCTCGTCGCCGCACATCAACCACATACCGCCGTACATCGCGACGGTACATACCAACGCCGTACCGTCCTCGAACTCGACGAGCAACTGATGCTTGGCAGGGATCTTGGCCGCGTCCGCATAGTAACGCAGATTCGCGCCGTCGCCGAACACGAGTCGTGCGTCGGCTGTGTACAGCTCGACCATGCCGCCGTACGCCTGCGCGTCCGTTACAGTCTTGCCGCGCAGAACTGCATCGTACCGCGACGGCTCCCCGCTAAAGAATGCGAATGCGTGGGGCGAATGGTTGGCGACGACTGACGTTACGACCTTGCCCGTGAGTGTTTCGGCTATCTGTCTTGATACCGTTTGTGCCTCGGGTAACTCTAACATAAGAAGCCTCCGTTAAGTATGCATGGCGGTATGCCACGCTTGTAGGAACAGATCTATGCTGCCGTATCGTTTGCTTCTGTCGCCGTCGCACGCCTTTGATGCTACGTTGTACAGCGCGCGCTCGCAATCCCAATGCGCGCAATCGGCGTCGGTATCACTGCCGAACATGTAGAATGCGAACCGTCCGAGTAGGAATACGTTGGTCAGCTCGTCGATGTCTGCGCCTAGTTCAAATTCTTCGGGCGACATGAAGCGTGGACTGCCCCACATGCGCCCCTGCGTGTTGACGCACGGCATGGGCATGAACACATCGATGTCACAGATCGTCAGCGTGTCCGTGGCGAAGTCGTAGATCAGGCTGCCGTCGTACAGATCCTGCGCAGTGTAGCCGCAATGGATCACGTGCCG
>CAYPOE010000114.1:0-7628 GCA_964412285.1 uncultured Eubacteriales bacterium
TACGCGGGCATTGGTATGAACGCAGGCACGTGCGTGGATCGATACATGAAGTACCATAGTTAATGAGGTTGCGTTGGATGCATGAAATATTCATGCGAAACATCGTGTAACCTGTTGCTATTTGTTGGCATATGTAGTCTGTTTAATCAAAAACAACCGCTCCCGTTCCAAAGGTTAGCGGTTGTTTTAACTTGAATGAAAAATACATTCCTCTTGACCGCGAAACCTAATCATGAAGTGAAAAGGTTGCAAGGCCTCGCGAGAAACGTGTCCAGCGTTTCTCGTTACATACTGTAATTTTATTACATTCCAATCCATACGTGTACGTCAACCGGATTTTTAGGATTCAGCCACGGGGGAGTATGAATGACATGTAAATCATCAACGCTGCGATGACCGTCGCGGCGTTGATCTGTCGATTTGGTGGCATGGGGATTATGCTCATTATCTTTATATTTTATAATTCAAATTGTTATCAAGCCTATATTTCTCGATTCCCATTCTTTCATGTTTTTTACTTAAAACTACATAGATAATTGCCACAACAATATCAACACAATAAAGGAAGGAGCAAATTCCCAAAATTATTGCCATTCTTTTGCTAATAACAGTATCTTTTTTTAATCTTATTGTACATCCTATTGAGTTAATACCGGTTAATATGATTGTTAACAAATCAATCAATATAATAGCTAATAAAATTCCAATTCCCCATACGCTCAAAAAAACCGAAAACACACCTAATGCAAAATAGATGATATAAGCTGGAATCTGTGTAGCTTTTAACAATAAATTCATTTTTGCAATTTGGTAAGGCGTATTTTTACTTTTAACTGCTAAAACAGCACATAAAATTGCAAGAGCAAATAAAAACAAATGAAAAAACAAAAAACACCATATAATGTTTTCAAATAGAAATTTTATTATTGAAAAAATAAAAGGAATAGATAAAATGCTTTCAATCCATTTTGGTGACTCTTTACCCAATGAAGCATAGAGTAATATACCTGTTAAAATTGCTAAATAGGGATAGATCATCAATGGTATAAGCTTTAGATATTTCCCCATGATATAAACCTCCAAAGGGTTTATAGTTTCTTAAACAATAATTTTCATCATTAGTGATTTGACATCTTGCGTTCCACGCCAAATATAAATAATCTGTAGTCAAAGTATATCAAAGGCTAATCGTTGTGTCAAGCACTTGTCCACCCTGTTTTCAATCCACTTTCCGCTTCGTGGAAAGCACAAAGCGGATTGAAATCCAGCGTCAGACTCACTACCGCAGCCGCACGATGTTAAAGACGTTGATGCACATGAGCAGCACGAGTATTGCCATAAACAGCCGTCCCATATTTTTATCCGACAGCCGCGCGCGGAGGTTGCCGCCGCACAGGCTGCCGATGACGCCACCGCCACACATGAGTGCGAGCGTCGTCACGTCGAACGCAGGTACCGTGCGCGTGACCATGGTGTAGCAGAGGTTGGCGAGCTGTGACAGGCAGATCACGAACAACGAGTTGATGGCGGTGGTCTTGGGCGACGTGGAGAAGCAGTAGTACAGCACGGCGATATTGATGGGGCCGCCGCCGATCCCGAGGAACGACGATACCACGCCCAACGCCAGACCGATCAGCGTGCAGTGGATCCGATTGGATAGGGTGTGCGCTTTGATGTGCGGTTTGGCAAGCGTGAAGGCGAACACGCCGATGTTGATCACGAGCAATGCGACAGCTTGTACCGTTCCGACCGCGTTTCCGTTGGCGGTACGCTGTAGCATGACGTTGAACAACCACTTGCCGCATACGCCGCCGAGTGCGGCTCCAACTGCGAGCGGAAGCGTCACGCGCCAATTCACGGTGTAGCTGCTGCCTTGGCTGCGCCATACGGATAGCGACGTCGTAGTCAGCACCGTACAGCCTGACAGAAAGCTGACTGCGGCTACATCGAGTAGACCCGTGCTATCGAGTACGGGTTTGATGATGATGCCACCGCCGATGCCGCTGCTGCTGCCGATGATCGACGCACAAAGTGCGATCAGCGTACATATAAGTTGCAGAATCACAAGATTGTCCATAAATATCCAAGTTCCAGCGGAATAATCTCAATATACCGTCCATATGTATATTGTAAAGTGCAAAGCGCAAAGTGCAATCGACCTCGATGTAATAACCTTGTACAAAGTATAATATATATGAATTAAGCGACTACGCCGTTCGGCGTAACATAACCACACGTTTGCGTGTATACGAGGAGGTAATGGCTTTGCAGA
This sequence comes from uncultured Eubacteriales bacterium, assembly GCA_964412285.1. Lineage (GTDB taxonomy): Bacteria > Bacillota > Clostridia > Monoglobales > CAYZNM01 > CAYZNM01. The sequence goes on from CAYPOE010000114.1 coordinate 2,273, forward strand.
GCATATATACCGATATTGCCGAGCGGACGCAGGGCGATATCTACATTGGGGTCGTGGGACCCGTACGCACAGGGAAGAGTACATTTATCAAGAAATTCATGGATCAGCTCGTCATACCCAACATCGACAACGAGTACAAGCGCGAACGCGCGATAGACGAGCTTCCCCAGTCGGCGACCGGCCGCACCATCATGACCACCGAGCCGAAGTTTGTACCCAACGAGGCGGTCAGCATCACGCTCGGCGACAACGCCGCGTGCAGGGTACGGTTGATCGACTGCGTCGGCTACATCGTGCCGACCGCCATGGGCTACATCGAGAACGACGCGCCGCGCATGGTATCGACGCCGTGGTACGATGAACAGATCCCGTTTGCGCAGGCCGCCGAGATCGGTACGCGCAAGGTCATCACCGAACACTCGACGATTGGCATCCTCGTGACGACCGACGGCAGCGTCACCGAACTCATGCGCGAGGACTACATCGGCCCCGAAGAGCGCGTCGTCAAAGAGTTGTGCGAGATCAACAAGCCGTTCGTTGTCGTACTCAACACGATGCATCCCAACGACGATAGCACGATTGAGTTGGCACATGCGATGAGCGATAAGTACAACGTGCCTGTCATACCTGTCGACTGTCTGCACATGGACAGCGAGGACATACACGGCATCATCGAGCGCGTACTCTACGAGTTCCCGCTGACCGAGTTCACGCTGCGTCTGCCCAATTGGGTCAGCGCGATCGATTCAGACAACTGGCTGCGCAAGTCGCTCAACGAAACGGTACGTTCGTCGATGAAGGATGTACGCCGCATCCGCGAGGCACGCGACGCAATGGAACGCATCATGGGCAGCGAGTACGTCCGGGACTGCACGGTCGACAGCATCGACTTGAGCAGAGGGCAGGTACACTGCGACGTGCCGTTGCAGGAAGGCTTGTTCTACAAGATCCTGAGCGAGAACAGCCGCATTGAGGTCAAGGACGACCGCGACCTCATGGACATCATGATCCAGATGGGCGGCATCAAGAACGAGTATGACAAGCTATCCATTGCATTGCAAGAGGTAAAACAGAAGGGCTATGGTATCGTGTATCCGTCGATTGAAGAACTGTCGCTCGAGGAACCCGAGATCATTCGACAGGGCAGCCGCTACGGCGTACGCCTGCGCGCGAGCGCGCCGAGCATCCACATGGTGCGCGCCGACATCGAAACCGAGGTCAACCCGATTGTGGGTACCGAGAAACAGTCCGAAGAACTCGTACACTACTTACTCCAAGACTTCGACGAGAATCCGTCGTCGATCTGGCAGTCCAACATATTCGGCAAGTCGCTGCACGAACTCGTCAACGAGGGTCTGCACAACAAACTCGAGCGTATGCCCGAGGATGCACAGTTCAAGCTGCAAGAGACGCTGCAGAAGATCATCAACGAAGGCAGTGGGGGACTCATCTGCATCATCCTCTAATCACGATTCTCTTTCAAAAAATTCTCTTTCAAAAAGCCCGCGAGGTCGCGGGCTTTTTGCGTGTACGTCATGCGCCGAAGTACTTGGCGATGCGTTCGACTTCGGACGGCTTGGTCGTGAAGTACAGTAGATACACGCCGTCGCAGCCGTAGCGCGACAGCAACGCCTCGGTACCGCGCAGCATATCGTCGACGCTGCCATCGGATACAGGCACCCAGAGCGACTTACCCGCCGCGCGTACCGTATCGTAGATCGGGTACCACTGCGGACACACGCCGTCGGGTTTGCCCGCGCCTGGCGTCCACTGCAACGCGTTCAGTGATTTCATACCCATGATGGCGTCGAGGTGGCGGATCGCGTCGGGGCCGTCGAGGTGATAGATCGTGTTGTCGAGGTAATCGCACTCCTGCGTCAGCGTCGGCAACACGAATTGCTTGAAATGTGCGGGCGACATGAGCGCCGAGAAGTCGCACTGTACCTTGGCCGTACGTCCTTCGCCCCAGATGCAGAACGCCGTGTAGACGCTGCTGTCGTCGCCCAGCTTGACTGCGTCGTACATATCGTCGTAGTATTGCGTGAACGTCTGCTGTATGTCGTCGAGGTAGGCTGATACGGTATCGGGTTCGTCATAGAGATCCATGCAGAGTTCGGCGTTGCCGCGCAGTGAGGCGAGTATGTCGATGTTCTCGATGACGTCGGGGATTGCGACGGGATAGTCGCCGTTCGACAGCCGCACGAGTTCGCGTATCTCACGCATGTGTGTCAGATACCATTGCGCATTGGGATTGTACTGCAACTTACCCATTGCATCATAATCGCCGATCCTGTGGTACCACACCGTTTCGCGCGTAAACCCGGGTTCACTGCCGAGGTACGCCGCCATCGCGCCCGGCCCGAGGTCGATGTCGCCGAACGCGAAATGTTCAAAGTAGCTGTCGACGTGCGCGAGTTGATCCCGCACGCGTTTGTCGGCGACGACTGCACTCATGTGGTGGTCGTAGTCCGTGACGTCGTCGTACGCGGGCGACGGCGTATGCTGCGCGCAGAGGCGTATCATGGGCCGACCGCCGATGCTGCTGCCATTCCACCATGCGTTGAAGCGTTGCTTGATGCTGTCTGTGATATTCATACGTATACCCCGTGATTTTTATAGTATGACGGTATCGTAATATTTATATTGCTGATGGATCCATGAATTCTGGAGATAGTCGACCATTTGATTGGCGATCTCGTTGCGGCGGCCGTCGGCACAACAGAGTAGCGTCTGTATATATTCGACGGCGTAATAGAAAAACGCGCGGTAAGCGAAGAAGCAGCAGCGATGTACATTGGGCGGCTCGATGCCGTAGCGCGTGAGCACTGCCGCTATATCGTTGGCCTGTTGCGGTACGTGCATGAAGAACCACGCGTCGCGTTCGATCGCCGATACTACGGGATCGTCCCAGTCGATGATGACGAATCGTTCGCCATTTAATATACAGTTGCCGCCCGCGTCACCGTGCGTGATGCGCGGGATGTACGGCGTTTGTTTGCATAGCGCAACGGCTTTGCACAACCGCTCCGCATATCCGTCGATCTGCCGCTTCATGCCATCCAATTGCCTGGCGATCATGGGGACTTGCGGCATACCGCTCTGTTTGAGCTGTTCAAGCGCACCGTCGAATACGCCGAGTACGCTGTCATCGATGTGTATGCGCTCGATATTCATGCCATCGTACGGAATATGATATAGCCGCGCCAACCGCTCGAACAGTTCGCAGATCGGGTAATCCTCGCGATTCTCTCCCTCGACGTACGGGTATACGCCAAGCACGGCGTCGTCGCAGGTTGTATACAGCGCACCGACCTGCGTAGGCAGTGCGGATATGGCGTATGGATAGCCGCGCTGTATGATTGCATCAAGCGTGCCGAAGCTGTGCGCGTATGTACCCTTGTGGCAGTCCACGAACACGAGTTTGGCGAAGTAGGTCTTATTGGATTCAGATACGACGCGCCATGTCTCGCCGTAGAAGCCGCGCTTGGCAGGTACGATCTCGTGGGCGGTGATGCCGTATTGTTGTTGCAGCGTTTGTTGCAGTAGCGTGAGATTGGTGAGTTCCATGTAAAATACCTATGGCTGTAATCCGAAGTGCGCTTCTAATTGCCGCAACGTGTCGGCTACTGCACTCTGTCGCGTGCGTTCGATGTAGAATACGCCGCTGTCTTTGACTTGGTTGACGCACTGCTCGGTACCGTATGCTAATACTTTGTTGCAGTTCGCGAGTGCCGCGTCGCCCTCGGGCAGACCCTTGATGCACGCGAGGATGTCGCGATGACCGTCGCGGTCGTAGTAGTCCTCGAGTACGAGCTGGGGCGATGCAATCAGATACGCGATGCGGTTGGGTTCGGCGATACTCATCGCGACGCTCGGCGGCATATGCATGTCGACGACGACAGGCTTGTCGGCCGACAGCTTGATCAGGTCGATGAGGATCATGGGGCATTGCTCGGCGAGACCGTCCTGCAATGCCTGATGATACTCGAGGTACGGGCGCATGAAATAATCTGCCCAGTTGTCGAACGTACGCGTCGTCGCGGGTTGATAGTACGGGTCGGCGATGGATTTTGCGTGTTCATCGTAATTCGTGTCGTCGTTGTAGCAGGTGAAGCCATACTTTTGGGCAAGTGCGCGTGCCATCGTCGTCTTGCCGCCGCAGGCCGTGCCGCAGAGGAAGTAGACGTTGCGTAGGTGATACTTGAGTATGTTGTCAGCGATGTACATGATTTTAAGAGTGGGACTCCTTTGTGGGTTTGACAAACACGCATAACCACACGCACGGCGGGCGTTCCGACGTGCGAATCACGCGGTGACGCGTGTGCGGCGGCAGCTCAAGCGTATCGCCCGCTTTGAGCGTAACGATGCTGCCGTCGTTGTACATAATATCTGCGTTGCCTGTGAGGAGTACGACATACTCGTACTCCTGTTGATCGTACCAGTCCGTCCTGTGTCCGGCGCTGACGATGCGTTCGATGCGCACGTTGTCACGTTGTACCAACGCGTCGACATGTTCGTGGCGCCCGAGGTTGGGTAAGTCGAATATATTCATAATATTCATAGATCTACCTCTTTCATATCATGGCGATTGATGATATAATATAGATAAGCTATTCGACATGCAGTATAACTCAGTCAACCCCCTATACGAAGGTCGCTTCCTGCATAGGGATGCGAGATGCGAATTGAAACCACGAATGAGAATGTTATTTTTAATCGACGGTGATAACAACCTAAACGGCGGCATCATAGGCATACATCTGCTGACCGAAAACGACACCGTCATGATCTTTCATAATCGCGCGATGAACGTGACCAAGATCAAGGAGCGCGTCGCCAGCACCAAGAGCAAGGCCAATATACAGTTTATACCCAGCGTACACAACGGCAAGAACGCACTCGACTTCCAGATGGTCACGGAACTCGGCGTACTCGTGGGACGCAACGAGGTTGACTATGCCTATATCATCAGCGGTGATAATGGCTTCCAGTCCACGATCCTGACGCTCAAGCAACGCTACGCCGACGCACTCAAGGACGTCGTGCTCGAACGTTCGATCGAGAAATGTCTCGAACTATCGTTCCTGCTCGAGTGTCAGACCAAGGAGTCGCTCTACGACATGCTGTTTCAGCGGTACGGCGACGGACTCGGCGGCATGATCTACTCCCACGTGGAGAAGCTGTTCACGCCCAAGCGTGGCCGTAAGCCCAAGCCCAAACCGATCGAAGACGTGGTTGCCGCACCGTCCGCACCCAAGAAGCGTGGACGTAAGCCCAAGGCGTCGGCGCAACCCACAGCGGAACCCGTCGCAATGCCTGTCGAAGAGGTTGCCGCGCCAACCGAGGTCGTCCCGCT
>CAYPOE010000115.1:0-7601 GCA_964412285.1 uncultured Eubacteriales bacterium
GCGATCTGCGCGACCCGATTGCCGCCCTCTTCTATGTTGCCGATATAGTCGCCAGTGCTCACCATGCGCGATATGCCTTCCGACGCCATAGAGAACGCCTGTCGGGCGTTTTGCAGCGTGAGTTGCAGATTGGGTACGATGCCCATAGATGCAAAACTCTGCGACGAATCGATGCGTATACGCGGCAACTGGGTATTCATAGAAAAACGTGCGGGCTTGGTCTGTACGGTAAAATCATGCGATCGCGGCTGTTTGACCGTCAATCTGGCCGATGATGATTTAATCCCGATAACGGCCCGCTGAGATGTGATGGAGATAGAACCCACCATAGATATTCACCCCCGAAGTAGCTGCCAATTGACTGACGACAGTCGACAGTGCATGGCGATTTACTTGATGACTGATATTGATCTAAACTATCATAAGTCTATATTCTATCTAAACTCTATCGAAGGAAATCCATCAGATTTCGCTGCAATACGTACGGGCCTGACCCCAACGCCGCATCAAATGCCGCTTGCGCCATCTTGAAATTCATGATGGCTTGCGCTTCGTCGATGTCCTCGAGCCGCGACTTGATGTCGTGATACGCGATGATGTCCTTATCGAAACGATCGGCCAGATAGTCCAACCTGCCCGCTTTGCCGCCAAGCTCCGTGATCATAGACAGGATGTCTGTCTGCTTGTTCTGCAGCTTGGTGATCGACCCTTGCAGCGTCGCGAGCATAGCATCCTCGGTCATTGTACCCGCCGACACACCGTCAAACGCATTGATGATGTCGTTGAATACTTTGATAACATTATCGTTGCCAAGACCTGCCAACTTCGCACCGTTGATCGTAAGATTGACCCATACGTCGCGCGTGATCTCGATATCGATGTTCTGGTCAAGCAGCGCAACGGTAGCGGGAGGGATGGGTGCCGTAAAATCGGTGGCGCTGTACGTTGCGCCGTACATCGCTACGCCGTTGAAGAACAGCACATCAGTACCATCATTGGCGGGCGGCCCCCATACATAATTACCACCAACAAGCGTAGGTTGCCCCATCTTAAATGGCGTCTCATTGACATTGTACCCGCCAAACATATTCTTCTCGCCGAACGTCGAGTTGAGTATGGTGTCGAGTACATGGTCGCGCAACTGCGCGGCCTCCGCACGGATCGCCGTTCTGTCGTCTTGCGACAGCGGCGCATTGACGGACTGCAACAATTTATCGTACATCTGCACGATGACGGCATTCATCTCAGTCACGGAGGATTCCGTGCTGTTGACATACGACGTCGCGTACGATACGTTTTTGCCGAATTGGTCAAGCTCCTGCAGCTTACTGCGCGACGCAAGCACCGTCACGAGCGATACAGGATCGTCGCTGAGCTTGTTGATCCTACGTCCGCTCGACATCTGGATCTGCGTCGTCTGCAATCGGTCGAGCGTACGAGTATAATTGTTCATATAGCGCCCGACCAACAGATTATTCGTTATCCTCATATCAATATGCCCTCATGCTATTCATCTGTTTATCTACCGACCAAACCTGTGCGGTTGATCAATATATCGAGCGCCTCATCCATCGCTGTAAACGCCCTCGCCGCGGCCTGATACGAACGTTGGAAGCGTATGAGATTGGTAGCTTCCTCGTCAGTGTTGACACCGCTGATCGCCTCGCGCTGCTCAATCTGCGTCGAGTATGTCGTAAACTCCAGTTTTTGTGCCGACTCGAGCTGATTGACCTTCGTACCCATGATGGAGAAGAATCCGCGTAGGAATGAGTCGAGGCTTTCTGTGGACGGGGTTCCTCCGCCGGTGACTGAATTTACAGCGAAGCTCAAGGTCTTGCTATGGAATACTTTGTCGATGATATTCTGCGCGTTGAGACCATTGCCTGTATTACCGGCCACTACGGGTTCACTCGACACAGCGATATAGCCTACGTTAGAGATGATCGCGTCCGATAACCGAATGTCGCGCGCTGCCGCTCCCGCACCACTCGTCTTATTATCTGTAACAAAGAAGTGTGAGCCAGGTTGCGAAGCAGCTCCATTTACTTCCAACGTATGACCTGCCATATGTTGCGTATTCAGCTCCCTGATCAACGTCGTCGCAAATGCATTAAGTTGATTCAGAACATAGGGTATACCATACTGCACATTACTTGCATCGGTACGATCCATAATCTCGCCGTTACCGTCGCGAAGGTCGAAGTACGCCTTGATGACGCCGCCTTGAAGACTGGGCTGTGCCCAGAATCCCATAGTAGGCGGAGTTGAACTGAGATTACCTTGGTTGGTATACTTTAGACCGTATGCCTCGGTAACGCCATCCGCGAGCAAATCGCCCGTGCCGTAGACCTCAAGGTGCGTAACGGTCGATGTATCCGTACTTTTCTTGGTGCCGTCTATTAATTTAATGGTATTATTCAGCGGATCCTTGACGGTAATCTCAACCTTGCAACCCATCGTAGGATTATCGCCCACGCCGCGCGGCAACTCCTTATAGTCGAAGTCGATGTACTGCGCAAGTTCATCGAGGAGTACATTGCGTTGGTCGCGCAGATCATTGGCATTACCGTTGTAGGTCTCAAACTTATAAATCTCGTCGTTGAGCTGTGCGATGCCGTCCAGAATCCGATTGACGCGATTCGCCGCAACCTCGATCATCTCGTTCTGTTTGACCTGCTCATCCGCCAACTTGTTGTAGTAGTCGTTGAGCGTCTCGCACAGCGTACGCGCGGATTCACGTATAGCCGTGCGGATCGATATATTATCGGATTTCGTAGGCAATTCCTGCCACGAACTAGCGAAATTCCCTAATGCGCCCGATAACGGCCCCTTGCCGTCGGCTTCCCCGATCATATTCTGTATGAAGTCCATCTCCAACAGTCGCGCGTCTGCGTAGAAGTACGCGGGCGACTTCTCGCGGATCTGGCGATCGAGGTAGACGTCGCGGATCTGGTCGATGCTCACGCCGAGCGCGCCTTGCCCCGATAACGCCCTGACCTGCGGCGCAAAGAACGTATTGCCGCTAAACGGCGCTATGGCTGTTTGATTCAGCCTCTGCCGCGTATAACCCGGCGTATCGACATTACCCATGTTGTGACCGGTAATGTTGAGCGCCGCTTGCGCCACGTTCAAGCCGTTGCGCGCAATCTCAAAGCCGTAAAATGTCGAACGCATAGTAAACTCCCACATGACCCAATCCATACGCGCAGTAGATACGCACGTGAATGGGGTATCAATCTATTATAACTGGTCGTCGAGCAACGGACGACGGATGAGTTCATTGCCGTCGAACGTACCCGCATTGCCGTAGTTGTTGGTGATGGTCGTGCCGCTCATGGCGTTGAGTACATAGCTGACGTACTCGAGGTTGTCGCGGATCATAGTACGGTTGAGTCCATCAATGAATTGCGTACGCTCGGCCAAATCCGTCAGGCTGTTCGTAAGCGCATCGAGACGTTGCCGCTGCGGCGCCGTGCAGAATGTACGCAAATCCGACGCGCGTATCGCACGCTCGTCGGCATTCATGATCTTGGCGAAGCGCGCGACGATGCCGTGGCGCGCTTGATCATGTACTTTGATCTCTTCTAACAACTGGGCTTCGTCGCGCAATGTGAAACGCAGACCGTCGGTGTCGTGCGTCCGGATTGCTGCATTCTTGGCCTCGGCCACGTCGAGCAGCCGCTTGTAGCAATCTTCGAGTAGAGTAAACACATCTAACAGTTCGTCGACGATGTTTTTCATCAGATCTCTTTCCCGTAATTCATCATGGCGCGCGCAATCTGACGACTGTCCATCTTATACTGCGCGGCGTTGATCTGCACGCGTAACGCCTCGACCTTGTTGTATGCCACAGGCTCAGGCATCTTGGCGGCACGTTCGACGAGCAGCGATACATCGCCGGCCGACTCCTTGGCGGCTACACTCTTATAGCTCGAGCCGCGTTGCTTGGGTGTTGTCGGCAACGAATAGGGTACATGGTTGATGCGCGAGATATTCATAATCAGAAATGGGGTAATGGTACGTTAATGGAATTTCTCAAACACAAATGCACCGCAATTATTATTTGCGTATTGTGCATGAATTATCAGCATATGGTGCAATCACTCCCAATCAGTTGCGGATATGGAATGATTTTTCGCTTCCTGTACTCGGTTTGGGTGACGGTGCAAGGTTCTTAGTCAACTCGCGTTTGCTATTTTCAAGTTTGGCCTTGACCTCTTGTTGGCACTTGGAACAATATCGCCCCGAAGCGATGGACGTGCCGCACACCTCACAGGGTATACCGTGATTGGGGTCGGTAAACTCTATGCGCCCGCTGCGTATGAGATCCAACAGTATGCGTTCTTCCACGCCCGTACCCTCAACGATCTGCTGAAAGTTGGAGGTGGGACTTTCCATAATGAATTGGCGTATCTTATTGAAACATTCCTCGAAATAATCCAAACATGCCGGACAATACGTCTTGTTGGTAATAGCGTTGTATAGCTTTTTACAGCGCCTGCAATATTTGAAGTCCATAGACATGGTAAATCACCGTTTTTATAAAGATGTTGAGAAAACTGCACGAATTACGTGCGCAAGTTGTTGGCAAGACTCTCCATATCATCGGCTGTCGTGACGACCTTCTGCGCAAACTGCATCGCACGTTGTGCGCGTATCATGCGCGTCATCTCGGCTGTCATATCGACATTGCTACCCTCGAGTGAGCGCTGCTTGATCGAAGAACCGAATGTAACTGCGGCCGCGCCGCTGTCTGCCGTCTCGAGATACTCCAACGTACCCACGGGCAACAGTCCGCCGTTGTTGGTGAACGTATAAATGCCGACTTGCCCTGCGATATATTCGCCCGTATTGGGATCGGTATACTCATAGGTGCCATCGGGACGTATCTGAAAATCCGATTCCATGGCCGGAATACGCAGTGGCTGCCCGTCACTGCCGAGTAATACATTGCCCGACGAATTTTGTAGATATACGCCATCCGCACCGGGATAGGATACAAAATTGCCCGCACGCGTGTAGAACGTTTCACCCTGCGGGTTGACTACGGCAAAGAAACCGTCGCCGAGTATGGACAAATCGTAGTTGGATACCGTTGAGATCTGCGTACCTTGATCAAACGAACGCGATATATGCGACGGTATGGATCCCGAGCCGTACTGCAAATTGTTGCCCTGTCCCATCGGCGAGACCATCGCCTGATACATGGCTTCTTTGAATTCAAGACGAGACGAGCGATAGCCCACCGTATTGATGTTAGCCATATTGTGGGCGATCACGTCGAGCATTTGCTGAGAGGTGCGTAGTCCTGTGGATGCGGTATATAATGATTGCTGCATAATAAGATAAAATAGGATAAAATAAATGGGGATGGGGTATATGAAGATAAGTGGATAAATAGAAATGATGGGGATTAGAACGCTGCGATGTTGTTCACAGCCTTGCCGATGGATTCATCGATGATGCGCATGGCGCGCTGATTGGCCTCGTAGTTGCGATACAACTCGATCATGGCTACCATATCCTTGGCCGAATCCGTATTGGACATCTCGAGCATACCTTGATACACATGACCGGCCGTGGCTATAGGGGCCGCATCGCCGGGATCGTACAAACCGCTGCCCAACTTGCGCAACGCCCTCCTATCGGCGAAATCGTAGAGTGCTATGGCATTGACCGTATTGCCCATCGATATGACATTGCCATACAGATCGACTGTGAAAGTCGCAGGATCGGCAACAATGGCGCCTCCAGTACCCATCACAGGATACCCTTCAGCCGTCGTCAGTTGACCCGTCGCCGTCATCACAAACGCGCCGTTGCGCGTATAGCGCAACCCGTCGGGCGTCTGCACGGCGAAGAAGCCGTCGCCATCGATGGCCAGATGACTGTTTACGTCTGTCCGATCCATCACTCCCTGTGTGAAGTCATTGATGACCTCATCGACATGGATGCCAAAGTTGTGCGGGCCTACCTCGCGGCGGAAGAACACGTTGCTCGCGTCGCCGATGCGTTCGAGATAGACGTCCGCGAACGAACGCGACAGCAACGACTCGGCCTTATAACCCGCCGTCTGCAGGTTGCTCAGATTGTTGGATAGTACCTCCATGCGACGCGTCTGCGTCCACATGGCGGAACCTACGGTATATAAACCACGTTCCATAGCCTCACTCCTTCCGGCGACCCAATGGATACGCGGCGGCCACCATAACCGCCGCTTATGTCAATACATATCCAATAGTATTATCGCACGGTTGCGTAGATTTCTTTAGCTCATTTCTATACTATTACACAATTGCACAACCGTTACGAAACGGTTACGAAGCATTTCCATACATCTGTTGGGTGATCTTGACCTCGGTCACACCGATGTCCAAACGCCGTGCGATCTGTTCGGGGGTTTGTCCCTCGGATAACAAGCGCCGTATATCGTCTCGACGTTGGTGGGCGTGGTCAGAACGCGCGTCCCCAACACCAGACTCGGTCTCTGTAGCAGACGATTCTGTCGACGATTGCATGACAGGTACTTCCTCCACGGCGGAGGGCGGTTCGATGTCGATCTCATTGGCGATGGATTCTACATCGACGTCGGTCATGGTCGTGCCACCGTTCGTCCTACTCGAACCATCCTCTTTAGATCCGAGTCGATGGTCGTCCTTGTGACGCTGTTTCCCCTTGCGATTGCGCCTGTTAGCACTGAGATCAGGTTCGGTCTGTTGAGCGTTGTCCTGTGCGTTGGGTTGCGGCTCATCATATTTATTGATAGGCTTGCCCTCGCCGTCGGCAGTACCGCCTGCCAACCGCGACAACGCCGCCTGGAGCTGTCCCACTTGGCGCGACAGACCTGCATTGATCTCCATCTGTTCGTCGATGCGCGCGGTCAGATCCGCTATGCTTTGCGTATACGACGAAGGGGCGTTGGCCTTCCCGCCGACGCCCTCGAATTGATCACCCATCTGCTTGTTCAACGCACCGATTGCCTCGTCGGTACGCGCGAGATGTCGCTGTATCGAACGCTCGTTCTGTTCGATGCGCCGCGACAGTTCGTCGCCCATACCCTCCATCGTACGGAACATACGTGTCAACTTACCGAAGTCCGCGTCGCCGCGGAACATCTTGATCTTATATAACACATAAGACAGTACAACGCCATACACAGTAAAGCCTATCACAAGCAGCGTGGAGATTAACGGATTCATAGTCTATATCCTGATGTCGATCAACGAATCATCGTCGTAGGATGCGAGGTTTTCAACCGACGCACGCTGACGCTTCTGCTGCTCGGCTTCATCCTCGTTCTTCTGTTGTTGTTGCTGACGGCGTTTATGCTGCTGGCCGACGCGATTGAACTGCGTGTCCTCGGCCGTAAGCACACGGTTGGCTTGCTCAGATGCCGTATGGCGCTCGTGATCCGTCAGATAGTTCTGAAAATTTACCAAATGCCGCTGCTGATTGGACGCTTCCTGCGCCAATGGCGGCGCACGATTGATCATGAGCGACGTATCTATGCCGCGAATACTCATACTATTTCACCTCCGCTGTGGAGTATGCCCGTTGCGAAATGCGTACATTTGCATTTCACCTATTTTGATACGCATCCT
>CAYPOE010000116.1:0-7598 GCA_964412285.1 uncultured Eubacteriales bacterium
ATATATACGGAAATATATAACAATACGATGGTTGATATATATATATATATATTATGTATACTATATATATATAAAAACAGAATTATGTGAGAGACGTCACCAAATTATTGAATTTATGAGTATGGAGGCCATCATGAATAAGCGGTTTTTACGATACATGGCAATAGCATTATGTGCATTCATATTGCTGACAGTATCGGCGGCAGCAATGGAGTATGGCGATGTTGCAGGCGACGAAAACAACGTTATTCAGATTTTCGCTACGGATAACGATGCCGACTCGTACGAAGATAATGCATCTTGCGCCCTTGTAGAAGAAGAAAGGGCAACTTGTCCGAGATGTCCTTCAATATTGGATATGACTTGTCTCGGGAATCGTTCACTGGCAGACTCGTGGTATCACACGCATAACTCAAGGCAATGTTTGGTTATGCTGTTTAAAGCTAATGCTGCTGAGATATGTCGTAGCTGCGGATACACTGTGTCCTACGATTCTCATTATTGTATAGAATATCACGACTACTGCCGAGCTGACGTTAGTTGGTGTCCGCTAGGATACAACGGTCCGGGAGGTCCCGGTATTGTAGACCCCGGTCCTGGAGGGTGGGGCGAGTAGGATAAGATTGTTGTTATAATTTAGAATACCTCCGTCTCCATACGAGACGGAGGTATTTCATGGAGGTGGAGAAGACGATGCGCGCATTATTCCTCGCAGTATGTGTAGTATTCATGATGTCATCCTGTGCAAAAACTGTCCAGAACGTAAATGCAGATGTAGATGTAACAAAATTTCATGATGAGACCGGGATGTTCGCTTACAACAACATACCATGGAACAGCACCGAGTCTGAAGTATCCAAACGGTTGGGCATTTTGTTAGGCGAACCCATGATTCCAATTGTTGATGATGGGTCTGATTATGTCAACTATTTCATCTATAACTACGCGACGTTAAATAATATAGGTACCCGTATGACGGTGCAATTTAGAGACGGCAAATTTTGGTCTTTGACGTTTGATACATTGACCTCTGCAGACGATGCAGAGCAAGTCGAGAGCACTTACCAAAGTTTGGTCGAACAGCTGACCGCCGCATACGGCGAGCCAAGCCGAGAACTCCAGAATGAGCAAATCAAATCATGCGCATGGATTCGTACCAGTGATACCTCCAACGAGACGCGGCTGAATCTCGCAATGTTTTATACGAACGGTATACCTAAGTCGGTAGGCATCGGAGTTGCATCGTTGCCCGAGTGGGCAACGCCAGATGGCACAAATTAGCCAAGGGAGCATATATGCAAAAGACACACAGAGTCGGCGCACGCGGCATTACCGTGCACAACGGCAGGATTCTACTCAACGTCTTCGACAACGGCGCGTACTACAATACGCCGGGCGGCGGCGTCGAAGAGGACGAGTCGCTGCGCGTCGCGGCAGAACGCGAGGTCTGGGAAGAGAGCGGCGTACGCGTAACAGCCGGTGAACTGCTGTTCGTACTGGAGTATAATCCCGCCGACTGCAATCACATGTACGGCGATATGCCCACCATCAGCTTCTACTTCGCATGTTCTGTCGTGGGCGACGACACAATCGGCATACCTACGATTCCCGATGTGCCGCCGGAGAATCCTACGATGGTGTCGACGCCTGTCTGGGTCGACGTTGCAGATCTGCCCAACATCAACTTGTTGCCGCACGTAAACGACGAACTTCTGGCGTACATACACACGGGACAGTTTGTGCCCAATCTGATGCATGAGCCACTCGGTTAAATTGTCCCCATCCATACACAAAGCCCCGCATATGCGGGGCTTTGTGCTTGATTCCGTTTACCACTGTCCACCCTTGTACAGCGTGGACTGTGAGGCGACGGCATTGGCGTGGGTCAACGCCTCATGCAGCGTACGACCCTTGGACAGTGCGGCGGCCAACGCGCCGTTGAAGTTGTCGCCTGCGCCCGTCGTATCGACAGGGGTCACAGGTACGGCGGGTATGTGTACGACGTTGCCGCCCTCGGCATAGTACGCGCCTTGTGCGCCGCGCGTCACGATGAGCCGACGTTCGTCGCCAATCAGCGACTGCTCTAGCGGTATATCGCCATAGATCAGCCCGTACTCCTGCGTATTGGGTGTGATGTATGTGTAGAGTTCTACATCGGATCGAGGCAGCAGATGCGCGTTGGGCGCGGGATTGAGGATCGTCGTCTTGCCGCGCCGCAACTCGGCAATGTACCGCACGGTCTCGTACGGGATCTCCATCTGCATAAGTGCGACGGACGCTTCTGCGATGTCGCGCTCGTACGGCGCGATGCGTTCGAGCGTGACCAACGCGTTGGCACCTTGATAGATGACGATGGCGTTGTCGCCGTCTACGATGGAGATCAGCGCCGTACCCGTCGGCTCGTCCACACCGACGACGCCGCGCGCATCCACGCCGCGCCGCATCAGATTGTCGCGCGCCAACTGTCCGCCGCTGTCGTTGCCCACCGCGCCGACCATCAGCGTACGCGCGCCGCACCGCGCGGCGGTGACGGCCTGCGTGCCTCCCTTGCCGCCATGTGCGACAAAGTATCCGCTCGCCGTCACGGCTTCACCCGCCGCCGGGCGATATGGGCAGAACATCACGTGGTCTATGTTGATACTACCGATTACGACTACGTCATACATATTGTTACCTCGAGGACATCATTGCGTCTACTAATAGCGGGATGCTGTTCTTTGGTATGCATAATGCCGATACAGGGGTCGGTTCCGGCAACGTCTCGCCATCTGACAACATGCCCGATATGTGTAACAGCATGGCTTCACGTGCGTTGCGTACTGCTTCGTATACAGTATGAGCGCACGGCAAGCATCCAGGTAAGTCCGGAAATTCTATCGATATTCCGTCATCGGCAAATGACAGTATTGCGGGGTATACCAACATATCGTCCATACATTACACATTAGCCTTTCAGTTTTATTTCTGCTTGTACTTCAATGCTGTTTATAGTGCCGATAGGTACATCTTTTTCGGGGTGTGTGATCGTTACTCTGCCTTTCTTAGACGGATGCTTAAACCGATGATGACTGCCTTTGCAATCCACTTCATGCCAACCATCGGCCTGTAATCTTTTTATAATATCGCGGGATGAATAGCTCGGCATATCGGATTTACCACGTCATACGGGGCAAGATCTCGCGCTGGCGCTCGCACATCTCGTTGATCAACGCGACGGCGTTATTGTAGTTCGATACAGTCGGGTCAAGCAGCAACGCTTGCAGTAACTTATGCCGCGACTGCTCGGTGTACGCCTCGATGAGCAGGTTGCAGATCGCACCCTGCGTGTTGATCATGGCGGCAATGGCCGTGGGCAACGCCGCAGTGGGTTGTGGATGGATGCCGCCTCCGTCCACCACCGCAGGCAACTCTATGCACATGTCGGACAACAGATTGGGGGCGTAACCCTTGTTGGGCATGTTGACCGCACCGATGCGCGTGCTTTCGTCGAAGTAGATCGCTTCGGCGATGGGTACGCCGTACTCGTGCGACGTAGGCAGTTCGCCGTCCCGCAGCGTGAACGCGGCGTGAAAGCTCGCGTCGCCAACGTTGTGTTTGTCTTTGGCATACAACGCGCGCGCCGTCGGATTGCTGCTGAACGAGTAGATGAACTCGGGCGCGTTGCGCGTATCCCATGGGTGCTCGTGTGCAGGATCAAAGAAGTACTGGATTTTGGTACTCGCGAGCAGCTCGTCGCTCCACGCAATATACTCGCCGCAATGGTTGGCGCCCGGGTATGGCCACAGCCCATACGTACGCAGCATGAGCCGCGACAGCGCGAACTCATCCCAGTGCGCGAGCCAGTCGCCCTGTCGCTCCATCGCCTTGAGTTTGGGATACAGATCCTCGCCTGTGCGCTTGTGACGTATGCCCGTGAACCAGCCGAAATGGTTGAGTCCGACCGCATCGGCCTCGATATCCTCGCGCGGCATATCCATGAACAGCGCGAGCTGATCGATGCCCATCTGCTCGCCATGACACAGACCTACGACGTTGACGTTCGTGAGCTTGGACACGCCGTCGACGAGTTTGGCCTCGGGGTTGGAGTAGTTGAGCAGCCACGCATTGGGGCACAGTCGCTCCATCGTATGGGCGATGTGCAACAGTGGCGGCAGATTGCGCAGGAAGTGGAACATGCCGCCCGGGCCGCCGTTCTCGCCAAAGATCTGGCGGAATCCGTAGCGGCGCGGAATATGGAAGTCCATGCTCCAGTAGTGGAATCGCTCGACCTCAATCGCCGATATGACGAAATCCGCGCCGTCGAGCGCAGCTTCCAGATCGGTCGACGCGTAGAGTTTCACGTCGCGACCGATGGCTTTGATCCCGTCGCGACAGAACGCTTCGCTGACGCGCAGCGCTTCGTCGAGGATGTCCATCAGGTAGATCGTGATGTCGCACGCCGCGAACCGCTTGCTCGATAGTATATCAGCCACCGTCGCAGGGCAGAAGCATACGCTGCCCGCGCCGATGATGGCAAATTTCACGCTTTTCATGTGACCCCCTGATTACAGGTTGTAGACGGCAGCAGGGTTATCGTACAACATGGCCTTCTGCCAAGCCAGTGCGTCGTCGAGCGACATCGCGCCGTCGGCGATGCGCGCCGCCAATGCGGCCGCGATGTTGTGCCGCGCAAGCATGAGATGGCCGTAGATGGGTTCGATCACAAAGTAGTCTCCGCCGAACCCGAAGAGTTTGTTGCGCGGAATCAAGTCGACTGCCGAGCAGATGCACTGCTGTGCGATAACAGGCGAGATGGCGTGTACCCACGCCATGTCAACGTATACGTTGGGGAAGTACTTGGCCAACGTGATGCACTCGTTGTACCACGGCAGTCCCGCGTGGAGCAACACGAACGGCGTATTGCGACAGCGATTGAACAGACTCCAGAGGCGTTCAGGACGCGCGTTGTCGATGCGGTTGCCCGTACCGGTCTGTATACCCGTGTGGAATACAACGGGTAGGTTGATCTCGCCCGCGTACATGCAGATGTGGTTGACGATGTAATCCTGCAACGGGCGCGCCTCCTCGTAACCGAGTACCGCGTTGCGCCAACCCTGCGCCTCGTTATAGATGCGGTTGTAAACGGTTTCGGCCTCGGCGGTCGTAGGCATCTCGAATCGTAGGTCGCGCGTATACGCGAGGCTAAACTTGACGCCGACATGTCCGCGATGTACGATGCCATTCATGTACGCCTTGATCGCCGCGATGTAGTTGGTCAGCGTCGGGTGAAGACCGATGTAGTGCAAGATATTCTGCAAATCTGCCATGGAGCAGATCTCGACAAAGTGATTCATGAACGGCACGAACTCAAACAGCGGATCATCGAAACGTTCGCAGAAGTTTAGGGACTTCTGGAAGTGGCAGGCATCCTTGAGCACGCGTCCATAGATGCCAGGGGTATTGTTGGCACGCATACGCTCGGTGACCGCGACTGCATCTTCGTAGCATACGACGTCATCCATACCGTAGAAGCGCTTCATCGCGAGCGCACCGGCCCTACAGTACGAGCCATTCTTGACGAGCGGGTAATAGCGCGAGAAGTATCCCCACTTATCGGGCAGCGGCGTCTTTTCATCATACATAGCCTTGGCGTCGGCGTCGCTCATGCCGGCCGCCACGAAATCATCTATGCAATAATGATAAAACAAATCGGTAAAGGAAACATTCTGCTTCAAGCGTTCCGATTCTTGGCCGAGATGCTCATGCGTATCGATGATGGGCAGTGCGTCGAAATCCTGCGTCAAACGTTCGTAGTGCGTTCTATCATATTGCAGCATATAGACCTCCAATATACGTCCTATGTTTTGTTTATTATACCATGTCGCTCAACAGGTGTAAAGTTTTGGTTGCAATCGTTTGCACCGCAACGCCAAACGGCCCTATTATCATTCATGAAAAATGTGCTATGATAAGGCAAATACAGAAGTATATCGCCGAACATTCACGAGGCGGCGGCAAGAAGTATAAGAAATGCTGCAGACAATCCTGTTAGGGTATAAGGTCGAGTATCGGCCCGAACGTATCGAACTGCGACAGTATGAGCCGCTTGAGTAGCTGCGCCTTCTTGAGGATCGGGGCGTACGCGTTGTCGGCGAACCACTTTTGGATCGTGTTGGGTTCGGCTGCAAGATACTCGAAGATCGATGCAATGTCCTCGTAATAGCTCGTCGACGCGTAATCGTTGACGAATACATACTTGCCGTTGGGTTTATCATACGAGCTGCCATCCTCGTCGTAGGCCAACCCCTTGTTGTGCCCGATAAACGCGCTCTCGATGTCCTCGTCGCCCTCGTATTCGGCGATGTAGTGTACAATGTGTCCGAGTTCGTGCGCAATCGTCGCGACGTTCATGCCGTCGATGCCCCTTGCTATGCCGGGCACATACAGCTCGATGCCTGCGCCGTACTCATCCTCGAACGCATAGGCAACACTGTCCTCCGCGATGGCCTGTTTGGTCGGTTCACGCACTGTGAGGATGAAATCCATGTCGTAACCTGCGTAGTAGTCGGCGATCGCCCACATCACCTCCACGCCGAACAGATCCATCGTCTTGTCGAGCAGCGCGATGTACTCCGCACTCTTGTTGCCCCGGAGGTAGCCATGCATGTCGTCGATCGTGATGCCAAACTTCTCTTCGAGTTGATCGACGGTTTTAGCCGCGCCGTAGTTGAGGTTGGGCTGGGCATGGTACGCATATTGGAGCGGCGCATTCAACGCCACGACGCCCGCGTAGTACTCTGCCGTATCCACATAGATCGCCCTGTCGGGGTTGTACCACGCTATGTATACATTGAGCGCGGCACAGAGGTCGGCGAGCTTAAAGTAGTTGTAGCCGTTGATCAGGTAAGCCTTGAGTTCGGCACGCTGCCCATCGATGAACACGGCGGCGTCGGACGGTTCGGCTTGATACGCGCCACTGCCGCTACGAGTGAGTTCGCCGCCTATATGCGTGTAAGACTTGTCAGTCAGTATATCAATCGCGCCGAGCTGATTGTCCCACGTGACCTCGAACGGATACCACGAGCCGTCGAACCCGGCGGCGACGTCACGCAATTTGAAATAGTTGCTGCCGTCGATGTTATATGCTTCAAATGGTATGCGCTCGCCGTCGATGTATACGGTGGCGGTCGACGGCGTAGCATTGGCCGCCATCGCGGGCGTGTACACACCGAACGACAGTATAACCACGAGCAACGCGCAGATATATCGTTTTACCATAATGCCTCCTTACTATCCCTTATGACTCTTAGATATTCAATGAGTTTATTATCTTCTGTAATTGTCGCAAATAACCGTCGGTTGACATTTATATCGGATATGGTATAATATAGTAATAAGCAATTGTGACGGAGGTGATACGCATGACGGTATTTGATGATTTGATGGACTCGCTATACAAAGCGTCGTCGACCGTGGTCAAAGCAGGATCAGACTTGGTGTCGCACGCGCGGTACGGCTACGACAAGTTTCAGTTGCGCACACAGATCGAAGAGAAAGAGTCTACGCTCGGGCGCTTGGTGTATCGCGCAAACAGTGGCGAGAACATCGAGCAATCCCAG
>CAYPOE010000117.1:0-4316 GCA_964412285.1 uncultured Eubacteriales bacterium
GAAAGCAGCTCCGAGCAGGTCAACAACATCCTCGATATGAGGTTCGTCGCTTCGGGGGCGAGCATCCTCGTGACAGATGACAACGGCGATCCCATACAGTACGACAAGCTGTCGGCCTTCTTTACGCAAAACTACGCGACGGCAAGGGATGAGATCGAGCGATGGGTTCAACGGCAAGAGTATGGCGGTCTGAAGTTCGGCGTCCATTCGTTAAAGAGCAAGGCGCGCGCCGTGGGGGCCAATTACCTCTCTGCCACTGCCGCAAAGCTCGAAGCGTTGTGTGAATGCGGCGACGGCGCGTATATACAGATCTTGCTGCTAGGAACGGCACAGGACACCTTATATTCTGAATCGTATGAATCGGCGCATTGCGCACAGCATCCCTGCAAAAGTCAATTTATGGAATATACCCAATATCATTGTAACACAAAATGCAGGCGATTTGGGTTGCGTCTTATTCTGCAGTATGTTATAATGCTTACAGATATTGAGGCGTATGCTCGCCGCCCGAGCGTACCACCAAAAGATTTATCATTCACCATTCAGAAAAAGAGAAGCATCTATGACGCAATTATCCATGTCAGAAGTACTATCGCACCAAGGCAAACCTACATTGAAGATGATCCTGCTCTCCGTGCTCACATTGGCCATTCCTGCCATCGTCGAACAAATCATGGTGACGATGGTACAGTTCGTGGATACAGCTATGGTAGGTTCGCTCGGCTCGATAGCCACAGCTTCGGTCGGGCTTACAGCCAGCACCACATGGCTGATCAACGGTGTACTTAGTGCGGCGGCCGTAGGTTTCTCTGTGCAGGTAGCGCAATATATCGGCGCGGCAGAACATCAAAAAGCGCAAAACGTCGTAGGACAGTCATTGATATTCGCACTGTTATTCGGCGTACTCGCAGGCGCGGCAGCATTCGCGCTGTCGTTTGTGCTGCCGATATGGCTCGGCGCGGAAGCAGACATCATACAGCCTTCCTCCAGATACTTTCGGATCATGGCCTGCGCCGTACCGTTTAACTGCTGCGTACTGACGCTTAGCGCCATCATACGCTGCGCGGGTATGGCCAAAACGTCTATGTATCTGAACCTCGCGATCAACGCGCTGAATGTTACGTTCAACTTTTTATTCATCTACCCTACCCGCACCATAGTCATACTCGGAAGAAGCATTACGATGTGGGGCGCAGGACTCGGCGTTGCAGGTGCGGCATATGGTTCGCTCACGGCGTTAGTCGTCGTAGGCGTCGCGTTTGTCATCGTGATATTCAAATCACGAAGCCCTGTTAAAATCGGCAAAGGCACGAACTTTGGATTTACGCGCGCATGTTTATCCACTACATTTCGTCTGGGCCTGCCGGTGGTGCTCGAACGCGTATCGCTGAGCGCGGCACAGATTGTGATCACAGCCGTGATCGCCAGCATCGGCACGGCTGCCGTCGCTGCGAATCACCTCGCGATAACGGCGGAATCACTGAGTTACCTACCTGCATACGGCGTCGCAATTGCCGCGACAACGCTCGTAGGACAAGCCATAGGCGCCGGACGTAAGGATATCGCAAAGCAATTCAGTCGCGTTGTTACATACATGGGCATCGGTATCATGACGGTAGGCGGCGTACTGCTATTCATCTTTGCGCGGAACCTGATCGGCATATTCTCGACAGACCCCGACGTATTGGCATTGGGCACAGACATACTGCGTATCGTCGCCCTTGCCCAACCGTTCTTTGCCATGTCGATTGTGATCACCGGCGTACTGCGCGGCGCAGGTGATACCAAGGGACCGTTTCTGGTTTGCTTGACTACGATATGGAGCGTCCGCATTACGCTATCGTTGGTTCTGGTTCGCATATGGGGACTACAGGGCGTATGGATGGGAATGGCTTTGGAGCTTATTGTACGCGGCATGTTATTTATGCTGAGAATGTGCCGCGGTAAGTGGTTGGATATACAGTTGTTTCATCAGAATGATGCCTAAGTTTACGAAGACAAAGGCTTATCCTTGACAGGCATACTCCATTTCTTGGAGATCTCCTCGATGGAGAGATAGACTGGTTTCCGGGTGGCTTCAATAGACTGGTTTCCGGGTGGCTTCATCGGAAGGGTAGGTGGTCTTGGTTCAGTCCAACCACCCTCTAACCGTCTATCTCACTAGGCTTGTCATATCCCAGATTGCAGGGTCGAGCAGTATGGCTCTATCGTGTTTTTTGTAACACTACCCAATCAAGGAGTGCCGCAGGATTACTTTAACGCATACATAATATATCGCATAATCATTGTCGCGACCTCAGAACGGGTAGCATATGCCGTTGGGTTCAGGTTTCCTTTATCGTCGCCCATGATTACGCCTGCGCTGACTATGCGCGATATAGCATCTTTTGCCCAATCGGATATTCCATCTGCATCGTTGAATTTATCAAGCGGCACCTTGCCCGTCTGCACTTTGGTGAACTGACTCATGCCGCTTAACATATATGCAATAAGCTCGCGCGTAATAGGCTTGCCACCGTCTAATTCGGACGAGATAAGTTTGCTGTCATATAGCCAATCCATATACGGAGCGTACCATTCCTCGCCGTCGGCAGGAGATATATCTTCACCCGCGATGCGCGATAATAGAACGGCGAATTGTCCGATCGTCATATTGCCGTATGGATCGAATGCGTTATCGCCGATGCCTATCACAAGTCCATGTGCGACGCAAAAGTCTACCGCGTCGGCGTACCAATCGTGATAATCTACGTCGCCAAAACGAGGCACACCTACATTGCGTAACATATAGTCGCCGTATCCGTCCGCTATAAAACGGATATTCTTACCGTCATAACCCGACAATATAACAGGAATCAGCTTGCCGTTTACCATTTTATATACCATAGTTGTGCTGTCACCGTGTACAGCTTGCTTTATCACAGGGCGGCTGCTGCCATAGGTTTGGGTAAACGGTATGCCCGATACTGTTGCGTCTACTTTGATTATACTGTCACTGCCTGTGCTGCTCGTTGTTACCTTTGGCGCATTAGGGGTAACGGTAGGCGAAGGTGCAGACGTAGAAGTCGGCGACTGCGTTGTCGTATGCGCCGGCGTATTCGTAGGCGGAGATTGCGCCGTAGAGCTTGACGTACCATCATTCCCATTATTATTGCTATTGTTGCCGCTGGTATTGCCCGACTGCTTAAAGGTAGCTGTAATTGTTACATTCCGCTCGGGCATAACAAAGGTAGTCGTCGCAGCGTTGGCGTTGGCAAACGTTACGCCTGCGCCCATCCACGTATCAAACGCATAACCCGCCGCAGGCGTAGCCGTTATCGTAACGCTGTCATAAGGCGCATATGTGCCGCCGCCTGTAACCGTGCCGTTTTGCGCCGATACAGCAAGCGTGTACGTAGTCGTGTTGGTGAGATAAAACCCAGGCGTGCCGTCTTGACCCGCTATGCCTTTGAGTATCGGCAGCTTGCCGTTTTGCAGAACCCATACGCTTTCATCGAAGTGAACATCATTCTTCCAGAAGGCAGGGTATGTCGCACGGGCTGCGGATACGTCCGCGCCGTCTAAGCCTCTTGCGGTTTTGTCACTGTCGCCGCCAATCATTCCGGCAAAGGCGTAGTTGTCGTCGCGTGTGCCGCCGATGCCGCCAATCACGCGCCTAACGTAATTGTTGCCGCTGACTTTAGGATTTAGCGCGACGCAGTTTCGGATTATGCCGCCGTTGTTGGCCCCCTACTATGCCGCCGACGCCGGTGCCGCCACCGATGTTACCCGTAGTGTAACAGTTTTGGATTGTGCCGTTGTTGCCTCCTGCTATGCCGCCGAGGTTGCCTCCAAAACCGATGGTTGCCTCCGAATAGCAGTTTTCTATTATGCCGCCATTCATTCCTACTATGCCGCCCACGGCGTTTACTCCGCCAATGCTGCCTGTGACGTAGCAGTTTTGGACTTTGCCCCTGCTTTGCCCTACTATGCCGCCGACAAAAACGCCATCTCCACTTATATTTATGTTAGCACCAACTACGCCAAGGTTTTTGATTATGCCATCATTATTGACGTCTCCAAACAAGCCTTGGTTAATAGCGGGACGGTTGATAGCAAGCCCCGTTATCACCTTACCGTTGCCGTCAAAGGTTCCGTCAAACCAATCAGCTTGAAATGTGCCAATCGGTACCCAACCTTCGCCCGCGCTGTAACCCGACAGGCTTATGTCGCTCATCAATTTGTAATACGCTTTGACGTATTCGTACGCGCCGCCGTATCTTGCCCCAGCGTTGACAAGTGTGGACATCTCCGCCAATTGCGCGGCATTATAGATC
>CAYPOE010000117.1:4326-7577 GCA_964412285.1 uncultured Eubacteriales bacterium
TCAGGAACGGATTCCCCTCGCTCTGCCCGATCACCGTTGCCGCTCCGACCGCGAACGGCATGGGCTGCGATAAACTCTGCTCCGCTTGCTGCTCGAGCGTCATGCGCGTGAAGTCGCCGTATGCGTCGTCGGGCAGCAATTCACCCTCTGCGATAATCGATGTTGACAGGCTAAGCAATAAGCATACTACGACAACAATCGCTACAATCTTCTTTCCCATGTTTTCCCCCGTACATAAATGATATTGAATGTTTATAACAGCCTATTCTCTCTTGCCACCTTGACCGCCATCGCCCTCGAACTTACGCCCAACTTCGCAAAGATCCCCTTGGTATGCGACTTCACTGTGTTGAGCGTAACATGCAGAAACTCGCCGATCTCACCGTTCGACATATCCTGTGCAAGCAGCATCAGCACCTCGGTTTCAGCGACAGTCAGCTTCTCGCTGACCCTACGCGACAGACGCAGATACTGCGGATATAATAGCGCCATCTTCTTGGTGTGACTCATCACCGTTTCCAAGTACGCGTCCTTCTTCAGAGAGGCGCGCGCCGCGTATTTGCCAAGCAGCTCATACATACGCCCGCACTCGTCGGCGAATACGCGGACAAACTTGTATCCGCGCGCGAGCGCCAATGCTTCCTCCAGAACTTCAAACGCGCGGCTTTCGTCGATATGCGCAAGCGTCAACGCCTGTAAGACTTTGCACTCGATCATGTTGAAGGTTCTGCCGCGAGCCGCAATAAAATACTCGAGCTTAGCGAGCAGGATATGCGCCTGACTGTATTGCTCTGTGAGGAGATACGCTTTTGCCTTGCTGACGACGCGATGAACGGCAAACAGCGTAATGGTATCAAACTCGTCGGGCGCTTCATTCGCAACCCAGTCCAGCACGGTTTCGTTGTCGTTCTGATAGAGCGCGAATCGTATATACACTGACCGTAGATTAGACAGCAGGTACCGTGCGCCATCCTGCTCTATCTTACCCTTGATGTTCTTGAGTATCGCAGGTATCGCGTCCATCTGACGGCTTGCCGTCATAATCCGCGCCATCAGCGTATACCCCACGAACCAGTTCTCTGCGGCCGAGCCGTTTTCGAGTTCGTTCATGCCTTTGGTCAGTTCGATTAACGCGCCATTTACGTCGCCGCGCTCATAGAAGGTTTCCGCTACGCCGATGTCTGCAACGCCGATGCCGTAGCGGCCAAGCACGAACTCCAGCGTCGGTTTCAGGATCGCCCTCATGTACACGGCGTGCTTTGACCATCTACAGAAATCCTTGCCGCCCGACAGCA
Organism: uncultured Eubacteriales bacterium; assembly: GCA_964412285.1. GTDB lineage: Bacteria > Bacillota > Clostridia > Monoglobales > CAYZNM01 > CAYZNM01. Next base: position 5,622 of record CAYPOE010000117.1, read on the forward strand.
AACTCGGGAGATTGCTTGTAACTGCCGTGCTTTGCATTTTCAGCCCGCCCGACGACATTTGCACGGCTGCGTTTACGATGGTTTTCGCAAGGCGCAAACTCGACTGCCACGGCAGCGCGATATCGAGATACATGAGTTTTTCGATACATATCTAGTGTTGACGTCCTTTCGCTGTCCGACAACACAGTCTGCGCTTTATGCATGAAGTATTCGCGGAACAGCAGGCGGAACTCATACCCCGTATCGGGCAATCGTATCGCGAAGCCGCTTACCTGCGTAAGGTTTTCGAGCAACGGTTCCGCATCCGCTTGACCCGTTACGACAGGGATAATGCCTCTTGGCAACGTTTCAAACAAAGATAGGCGCGACAGGAACGCCCGCGTCCGTTTGTCGAACCCGCTCCAAAGTTCGGCGTCCAATATGACGAATACATTGTCCCTCGCCGCGTCGCATAGCGACTTATGCCATAGGCGCTTATTGGATTCCAATGCGCAGATCAAGGCGTTGAGCATCAGGATGTGCCCGCCCGATAGCGTCGTCATCTCGCGCACTTCTTTATCCGTAAGGCGAATGTCGTAAATCGCCAACAGCTCGCCTACCTCCTGTGCGTCAAAGGCAAGATGCGTTTCGGTAATCAAACAGAGCTGCCGTACGGCCGCGTAGGCTTTGAGGTCATATGGCAACTCGCCTCGGCTTACCAGCACAAAGCAAAACTGTGCAGGGCTGTCTTTTATGTAAGCAATGATATGCTGGGTATCGGTTTCGTCGTAGGCATGAAAGTCCTCCACGATGAGAATGTGCTTGCCGTTGTCGTCAAAGGGCGGCAAGGTATCGCCGGGTAGAATCGTATATAGATGGGTTGCCGTTTGATCGACGGTGTTCATCCACATCTGCACGACCGTCGTCTTGCCGTAGCCAATGGGCGCGCTGACAAAGGTAACCTTGGTGCGAGCGCCTTTGTTGAGCTGTGATATGATTTCGTAACGTCGGACGTATATTTCGGAGGTGGGTGAGTCTTGGAACATTGCATTTACCTCACATTGAGTATAGCCTGTTAAAATTACGGATTACTGATATTTTGCACCATCTTCATTCATTCTGTCATCGCACTTATCCATTGTATATATTGTACATTATAAAGATGGGATTTGTCATCACACCAAAGGGTGATTCTAATAAATAGCACTTGCTGATAGATGAATTATGTACGAATGGATATAAAGAGTTATGGTGTGCGGATCGTGATGCAACAAAGCGCTATTGTGCTATATTCTATATGCTATATGATATGTAGAGCTTTTTACGAAAACGTTGTATGGTGACACCATCTTGCTCATAGCGGCATACAAAACATCTGCAAGACAGGATGATGGCCTCGCAGACACAGCCATTAGGGCAGCATGGACTTCGGAAAATCCAGGCAAAGTCGAGAGTCTGCACAGGATGCCATCATCCTTATCGGTCGAACAGATCTGGAAAGAGATTCATATGCGTGGTTCGCGTCATGAGATCTTTCCTATACTCGAAAGGGTTGTCGATAGGCTCTGTGATGCCCTCTGTTCCCTACCTTGCGAGACTGCGAAGAGCGTTACTGGCGGGGATTGGATTCGGAAATATGTTAGATTGAGATTGGTATAAGAACAAAAGGTAACCGCAAGTGGCTATTCAAATAGATGCAGTCAGTGTTACAATTTTATCAGAATATGAAAAGAGGTGGATGCAATCACGCCGAAGGAATTACGACAGCAGCGTTACGACAACGCATTGACAGACTATATTATGATTGCGCCGTCGATAAAACCCTTCTTTTGGCGACGGAGCAACGGGGCAGCCGTTTTATGGAGTGATAAGAGCAAAGCAACCACAGAAGATACGCCCGCTGCAACCCAAGATACAAACGTTGGATATCCTGACGCTTCCGAGTATGTATGTACGTGGCAATCCGTGGAAGATACA
>CAYPOE010000118.1:0-7327 GCA_964412285.1 uncultured Eubacteriales bacterium
AGATGCGATTGTGATATGATGAAATGAAGTATTCACGAACATATTTTTTGTGGGTCATACGAGGTGTACGATGGATTTCAAATGGGGTATACTGGGATTGGGTACCATTGCGCACAAGTTCGCCCGCGACGTTACCGCGTCGGACGGCCTGTGCGTACACGCCGTCGCATCGCGCGACATCGACAAGGCCAACGCGTTCGGCGACGCCTACGGTGCGCCGCTGCGGTACGGCAGCTACGAGGCATTGTGCGCGGCGGACGTCGACGCAGTCTATATCGCCACGCCGCATCCGTTGCACATGCCGAATGCCCTCTTGTGCATCGACGCGGGCAAACCCGTGCTCGTCGAGAAGCCGTTCGCCGTCACACTCGACGAGACGCGCGCCATCATCGACGCCGCGCGCGCCCGCAACGTATTTTGCATGGAGGCGCATTGGACACGCTTTCTGCCTGTGATCCGCGCGGCACACGATTGGGTTGCGGACGGGCGCATCGGCGATTTGCGGCTGTTGCAGTGCGACTTCGCATTCCGCGCCGGGATGGATCCCGATTCGCGTATCATGGCCAACCGCTACGCGGGCGGCGGCATACTCGACGTCGGATGCTACACGCTATCTGTAGCGGGCATGTTCTGCGGCGATACGGAGGAACAACTCTGCGGCATGGCGCACATCGGCGAAACCAACGTCGATGAACAGGCGAGTATGATGTTGAAATATCGCGGCGGCGCTATGGCCATGCTATTCTGTGGCGTCCGTACCAATACACTACACGACCTACGCATCTACGGCACCGAGGGTCGCATTCATGTACCCGATTTCTGGCACGCGTCACAGGCGACGTTGCATGTCGGCCATGCAGTGGAGACGGCGGCGGGCTTAGAACGCGGTGGGTATCAGTACGAGGCGTACGAGGTCATGCGTTGCGTGCGCGAAGGTCGACTGGAATCAGAGTGCATGACATGGCAACAGACACTCGAGATCGCGCGGCAGTCGCAGCAACTTCGCGACCTCTGGGGATTGCAGTTCGATACGTCGTCCTTGACGCAATCAACATCATCCATACAATAGTATGGTAAACGAATTGTCAAAATAGTATGCGATATAGAATTGTCAAGCGTGCGCGTTTCAGGCATATCGCCATCACCAAGCATATACGCGTCGAGCATGTGTCGCGCAACGGAATTCCCCATGTCATCACGGCCGTGCCGTATCTGCGCGTCAATGGCATAGAGATACAAGCGTACGAAACATCGTGTGCCGTCTCATCCGTGGGCGGCTACGTCGACACTGCAGCGGGACGGGTACCCGTGTCGGCGTTGCGGAAGCATGGCATTGGGTACCTCGGTCGTGACACCAATGGTATGTCACTCATGCCGCGCGGCGGTATCTCGCCGCTGGCTGCGTTCGATCCCAAGCTCTGCGGCTACGACCATACGTGGCGCATACACTGCGCGGAATACGTCGAACCCACCGCCGACGATAAAGAGATCTGCATCACGCATCATCTCACGCAACTGATCCGACTCGGCGTATCGGGCGGCGTCACATCGCCGCGCATCATGCAGCACGTGCCGACGATCCAGCGCGTGCTGCTCGACTACGTCGCGGCGCATCCCGACGCGCACGTGCTCGTTGTCGCACTTGGGCCTACGCTGTATAAAGACTTCTTCGTGACATGCAAGCACGAGCGCATCCATGTGCGCGACGGCTTCAAGGCCGACAGCGCTATGCAAAAAGAGTACGACATCGCATTGCTCTGCGATGGCGGCAATCATGTGATCAAGGGCGGCGGTACGGCGGACAAATCGTACGCCAAGCTCAAGCGCCGCGTGACGCTGTTGCTCATGCACACCGAACACTACCTGTATCTCGAACACAACCAGCGTCGCATGAAGCAGCTCTGCATCGACATCGATGCGGCATACGCACACAAGTCGGTGTACAAGGTGCGCAACGCCGAACGTCGTCCCATGCACGAGGCGATCAACCTCGTACTCAAAGACATCGACGCCAAGGTCGGCGCGCGATACCCGATCACCAAGCCACAGCGGGGTCTCAGGACGCGTACGGGCTTTATGTACGAGAAGTTCACAAAAGAGGCTGCGACCACGCTGTATCAAGAAGCCGAGCCTGCGCCGTTCGTGCCATTTACGACGTTTACGCCGCTGTACAGTACGATGAGTCAAAAGCAGCTGCGATTCTATCGATACTGGCGGCAGATTCCCGAGGCGTGGACGGAGTCGCCCGTCGGCATCGGTTACGTCATGCTGTACTGCATCGAGATGGTCAACGGCGTGTGCGTGGACGCGGCAGTCGAGCGCATCTCCGCGCCGCGCGGTTGCATCGGACTTGCGCCCAACATCACGGCGTTGGTCGCACTGTACAACGCGCTGTCCCACACAGGCGACGCGTTGGCCGACTACATCCTGTCGGCACTGAGATACATCTGGATACGCGAGCATGGTCTCGAACGCATAGACAAGCTGTTCGAGGTCACGTCTCACATGCCCTCGTCTCCGTTCAACATCAACCTGTACCTGGGCGGCGTGCGCAACGTGCCACTCGATGCTGCCAAAGTGCGCACGCTACTCTGCGCAACGGGCACATTCAACGCGTCGACCAAAGAAGCGGTGTGGGCGGGCAGGGTTGTGGACGTCATCGTGCGGTTGGACGCAGTACTGCGCAAACAGTACGACATGGGCGTCTTGGGCATCTTGTCGCCGTCCAAAACCGAGCCGTTTGCACTGCTGTTGCCTGCGTGTTCGGACTACATGCAGTTTACCGAGCAGGAGATCTTCTGCTACGACTACCACGGCGCGGGCGTACTCGCGGACTACCTCGTGGCATTGGTGGACTATGTCAAGTGGCGCGTGACCAAGAATAAGCGCGCGATGCCCGAGGGCTTGGACGACGCGACCCGGCGCATCATAGACAGCATTACACAGGACGAAGCTGTTTCCACGACAAAGTCTGCCGTTGCGACGTCTGCCGCAGTTGTTGAGGAAGAAATACCTGAAATCCCACTCACTGTGGATTTCGACAATGTGGCGCGGCTGATGAGTGAGTCTGACGAAGTACTCAAGATGTATCAAGCATCGCTGGATAGCGATGCGGGGGTTGACATAACACACGAACCTACAACAGAAGAAGTGGCAGAAGCGTTCGTCGAACAACCGCCCGTCACAGAGGAGGACAACCTGTTTGCGCCGTCGCAGTGCGAACTGCTCCGCATCGTCCAGAGCGGCGACAATGTCGCTGCGCGACTGCGCGAGTATGCCAAAGCAGAGGGCAGGCTGCTGTCGGTCTGCATAGACGAGATCAACGAACTGTACGAGCAGCGCATGGGCGACATCCTCATCGATACCGACACCTACGAATTGTTCTACGAAATAAAATTATAACAGTTCCTTTAATTGAATGATGAATATTCCCAAACGCATCAGCAGCACACTGCTCAACGCCGCGGCAGGCGGCGTAACGCCGCGCATCGGCCTCGAGTACATGAACATCGGGCGCAAGGCCGAGACCACGACGGTCATGACTGACATCAACAACATCACCGAGGGCGGCTCGTGTATGCGCTTCATCGTCGGGCGATACGGCAGCGGTAAGTCGTTCATGCTGCAACTCATCCGCAACTACGCGATGGATGCATCGCTCGTCGTCGCCGACACCGACCTCTCTGCCGACCGCCATCTCACAGGTCACGGCGGCATCGCGACATACCGCGCACTCTTGGCCAACCTGTCGACCAAAGCGCGACGCGACGGCGGGGCGTTGCCTGCCATCCTCGAAAAGTACCTGTCCGACATCTACGCGGCCGCACTCGGCGACGGCTACGAAGTCGATACGCCCGCGTTTACCGCCGAGGTCAAGAAACGCATCTTCACGACGGTCAATAGCATGGAAGGGATGCTGCACGGGTTCGATTTCGCCAAAGCACTCGGCGCATATTTCGACGGCTATATGGCGCAGGACGACGCGCGCAAGGGTGCGGCCCTACGCTGGCTGCGCGGCGAATACACGACCAAGCGCGACGCAAAGTCTGAACTCGGCGTAAGCAGTATCGTGACCGACGACAACTGGTTCGACTATATCCTGCTCATCAGTGCGTTCTGCCACGCGATCGGCTATGGCGGACTGCTCGTGATCCTCGACGAGGCGGCGTTCATCTTCCAGATCACCAACACGGTGTCGCGCAACAACAACTACGAGAAGATCCTCGCGATGTTCAACGATACGATGCAGGGGCGCGTGTCGCACCTCGGCATCTACGTCGGGGTCACGCCGCAGATGCTCGAAGACAACCGCCGCGGTCTGTACTCCCACGACGCACTCGCAACACGACTCCGCGACAGCTCGTACGCCAAATCGGGTCACAACGACATCGGTAGCCCATTGATCCGCTTGCAGACGCTGACGGTCGACGAGATCTTCGCGCTGTTGCGTCGCATGGATCAGATCCACGTTGCGCATTATGGTCGCGACGCATTGCTGTCTGACGCACAGATTCAGGCGTTCATCGCGACGCATACCAAGCGGCTCGGCGCGGACTCGCTGCTCACGCCGCGCGAACTCGTGCGCGACATGGTGAGCTTGCTCAATATCCTGAACACGGGCGCATCGTTTGATGCATTGGTCACGCAGACGCAGACATCGACTTCCACACGCAAACCTGACGATGACGTCGTTGCCATCATAGACGTATAAATCATAGACGTAGAATATGAGCACATCCCCATTTGAGCACTTGGCGCCGTTTATACAGGAGTACATCTACAAGCACGAGTGGGCAGAACTCCGCGACTTCCAAGCCGAGGCCTGCAACGTCGTCTTTAACACGGACAATCACCTGTTGCTGTCGTCGCCGACTGCGTCGGGCAAGACCGAAGCCGCGTTCTTGCCCGCGCTGACCGAGATTCACAACAATCCGCCGTACTCGATCGGCATCCTTTACGTATGCCCGCTCAAGGCGTTGATCAACGACCAATTCTATCGGCTCAACGAGCTGCTCGCCGACGGCGGCATCAAGGTCACGCACTGGCACGGCGACGTGTCGCGCGACAAGAAACAGCGGTTGGTCGACAATCCGTCTGGCGTGCTGCAGATCACGCCCGAGTCGCTCGAAGCCATTGTCATCAACAAGATGGCGCATATGATGCAGCTGTTCGGCGACCTGCGGTTCGTGATCATCGACGAGGTACACGCGTTCATGCACAGCGACCGTGGGTTACAGGTGTTGTCGCTGCTATCGCGCATCGCGCGGCATACGGGACGCAGCGCGCGTCGCATCGGGCTGTCTGCGACGCTCGGCGACAACTCGCACGCCGCGAACTGGTTGAGGGCTGGCACCCAACGCGAGGTATCGATTCCCAAGAGTGCGCAACCCATGACGCGCATCGCGGTGTCGGTGCAGCACTTCTCGACGTTCACGAAGCAGGTAGAAGAAGCCGCGCAGCAGGATGAGGTCTTCGACCGCACGCATTCGGGCGAGAGTGCCGAGGACATCGCGGCGTCGCTGTCGCAGAAGGATACAGAAGAGGCACGGCGATTGGTCACGGAACGTTTCTATAACTACGTCTACGACCAGAGTCACGGCTACAAGGCACTGATTTTCGCCAACGCCAAGGGCGACGTAGAGGAATGCGCGTCCAACATGAAGGACATCGCTGAAAAGCGCGGCGACATTCATGATTACTACGTACACCACGGTTCTGTCGCCGCAGTACTCCGCGAATCGGCCGAACGCGCGATGCGCAGCGAACTCGAAGCTGTGACGATCGCGACGATTACGATGGAACTCGGCATCGACATCGGACGGTTGCAGCGGGTGTTGCAACTCGAAGCGCCAATGTCGGTATCGTCGTTCGTACAGCGGCTCGGTCGCAGCGGCAGAAGGGGCGATATCCCGAGCATGTACTTTGCGTCGCTCGAGCGCGAGATGGATCGGGCGCTCGCACCCGAGCTTATGCCGTGGGCGATGGTGCAGAACATTGCGATCATACAGCTGTATATCGAGGAACGCTTCATCGAGCCGCTGCGCATCAAGCACTACCCATTCAGTCTGCTCTATCACCAGACGCTGTCGACGCTCAAAACGATTGGCGAGACGCCGTTCGACGATTTGGTCGACATCATGTGTACGAATCCTGTGTTCGCCGAGATCGAAGATACAGATGTACGCATCATGCTGCGCCATCTGATCGACATCGAGCATATCACCGAGATCATCGACGGTGGGCTGATTCTTGGCATCGAGGGCGAGCGCGTCACGAACAACTATCGCTTCTACGCCGTATTCAAGGACGACGAGGAGTACACGGTCAAGCACAAGTCGAAAGAGGTCGGCACGCTGCCGCGCCTGCCGCCGCTCGACGTGAGCTTCGCGCTGGCGGGGCAAGGTTGGCACGTGACCGACATCGACGTCAAGAAGAAAGTGATCTACGTCGTGCCGACCAAGGGCAAGGTCAAGAATAGTTGGAATGGCGGCTCACAGGACATTCATACGAAGATCTTGCGGCGTATGCGGCAGGTATTGGATGAGGATACCGAGTATCGCTATCTCGCGACGGGCGCGCTCGAGCGGTTGCGACTTGCTCGTCGCACGGTCTACGCGACCAAGCTCACGAGCAACCTGATTATCCCCATGGGCGGCGACGCGTACGCGATATTGCCGTGGTGCGGTACGCGTGCGTTTAATACGCTGATCCGCTATCTGCGCATGAACTGCGGCGACATCATTAATATTACGAACATTCGGCAGTACGTGCCGTACTATATCATCGTGCAAGCGTACTGCGACGACGCCGAGACGCTGTATGAGCGGATTATGCAGATCGTAGAGGAAGAACTGTCGCCGATGGATCTGGTTGGCGAGGACAGCCCGCTCGTCTACGAGAAGTACGATATGTTCCTGCCCAACGAGTTGCTCAAGAAGTCGGTCGCGTACGATATGCTCGATGTACCCGAACTCAAGGGGTTGTTGGAGGAGATGCGGTTATAGGTAGCGCGTCGGGTTTGAATACATCGTCTACTTGCACGACCGTATAGTTCTCGGGTACTTTACCCAAGATGATGACGTCGACCACGGGTACGTTGTGTGACACTTCTGTTGATACGTCGCCCGTGGGCATCAAAATCAACACGCTGCCCGTGATGAGCAGCGTGGTCGAGTGTTTGGTCTGGTTGATCCCCGCCGATGTAAAACTGTCTTGCAGTTCGACGTTGAGGTTGCCTGTACTCATGACTTTGATCGGTATATCAAAGCCGCGACCCGAGAGGATGTCCATATCGAGTAGCATACCGATGGGTATGCATATTTCGCTG
>CAYPOE010000119.1:0-7311 GCA_964412285.1 uncultured Eubacteriales bacterium
GGCGTACTCGTCGTGCAGGTACTACCTATCTTTAACGAAGTGTTTATTCAGCTCGGCAGCACTATGTCGCCTGTCGCGCTGTTCTTCATGAACATCGGCGTCGCACTCAACGATGGTCGATACGTCGTTCTCGCCATCGTCGGCGTCCTCGTGTTGCTCGCGCTGCTCATCTACTTTGTGCCATCCATGCGCGCGCGTTTCGGAAAAGGCGTACGGCGCATCGCCAACAAGACCAAGCTCGGCGCGCAGATCGGTACCGCGCGATTCTCGGCAGCCATGGCTATGGCCATTGCATCGGGGCTTGACGTCGATCAATCCATCGAAATGGCGGGCGAACTCACGACGGGTACTTCAGCCGAACAGCGCGCGCACCGTTGCCGCGAGCTGCTTGACGAGGGCAATTCCTTTTCGGATTCCGTTGCACAGTCGGGATTGTTTGAGCCGCTCTACTGTCATATGCTGGCCGTCGGCGTCAAGACAGGTACGACCGAGACTGTCATGCAGGAAATCGCACGTCGCAACGAAATCAGGGTCAACGACGGCATCGAGCGCACGATCGGGCGCATCGAGCCTGTGTTCATCGTCATCATGTCGCTGCTCATCGGATTGGTGCTGCTGTCGGTCATGTTGCCCATGATGGACATCATGTCGTCAATCGGTTGACGTGAGGTGTCTATGGCAGATCAGATAAAGCATTTCTTTTGGCGTAACACGAGCGTGTTGATGTCGGCGACGGTATTTGTCGCCGTATTTGTCGTTTTCGTGGTAGGCGTCAACGGCGCGGCGGCGTCGCAGCAGGGCGAGGCGTTGCGTGTCGCCAAGGACAGCATATCGCGCGCCGTAATCAGTTACTACGCGATCAACGGCAATTATCCCGAGAGCTATGAAGCCCTCAAGAGCGCGTACAACCTCAGGATCAACGAGGAGAAGTACGCGGTATTCTATGACATATTCGCGTCCAATATCATGCCGGACATCACGGTGATAGAGAGGTAGACATGCGGCGTTCATCACAATCTATGGTCGTGGTATCCGGCCTCATGTTGTTCCTGCTGTTTTGCGTCACTATGCTGCTCGTATTGGTCTACGGCGCGTCGGGATACAAGAACATCTCGGAGTCGATGGACGAACAGTACCGCGAGCGCACCTGTCTGAATTATATCACGGCGAAGGTGCGCCATTACGATGCGTACGGCAGTATATACCTGACAGACTTCAACGGCATCCGCGCGCTCGCCATGGACGAGGCAGGTCTGGATGACTTGTATACAACGTACATCTATTTCTACGACGGGTATCTCTATGAATTATACGCACCCAATGATAACAATCTGTTGCCGTCGGACGGACGACCCATCATAGCCATGGACGATGTATCCTTCTCACAAATCAGCGCTTCACTGTTTCGTGTGCAGGCTACGGCCAACGGACGCATTTCCGAGGTGTTACTGGCGAGCATGGCGGCCAAAGGAGGTGTGCAGCAATGAACAACACACGCTCCAAAACGAGTCTGTTTTTGATCGAGATGATGCTGATGGTACTCGTATTCGCGCTGTGTTCAGCCGTATGCGTGCGCATCTTTGCGTATTCGCAGCAACTCAGCCGCGACAGCCGCAACCTCAGCAACGCTTGTATCGTGGCGCAATCGGCGGCCAGCTGCTACAAGGTTGAGCGCGGTGACATTGAGCGTACGATCGAGGCAATCGGCGGCAAGGCGTCGGGTACCAACCGATGCTACTACGACGGCGATTGGCGTCATGCGTCGCCCGATGCCGCCGTGTTTGTGCTAGCCATCAACGAATCAGGCGGCGTGGCTGAGATCGATATACGGAAAATAAACGCCGACAAGGCGATCTATACATTGACCACAAAGGCGGTGTACCGATGAATAGACATAAACGGGCGAGTGGCGTCAGTGCAGGCAGTGTGACGCTCGTCGTCGTATTCTGCGTACTTGCGCTCGCGGTATTTGCGTCGCTGTCGCTGTCGTCGGCCGTCAGCGAGTATAACCTTGCCAAGCAGTCGGCTGAGGCTGTGACCCGCTACTACGAAGCGGATCTGGTGTGTACCCAATACGCGGCGCACATCCGGCGCATAATCCAAAACGGCGAGACTGCCGAACTCGAGGCATACTGTGCTGAGATCGGCGCGGGTCTGGGACGGGAAGGCGACCGCACGGAGGTATACTACGAGGTACCCATCGACGACAACCAGGCATTGTCCGTGGTACTCTCGATCTATGGAGACGAGTTCGTCGTCGACGCATGGAAGGTTGTAGGTTCCGAAGCTGTGTGGATGCCCGATGATACGCTGAACCTTTGGACGGGCGATGAGGAGATCGTCATAGAGTAGCGTTGCATACGTACGCATCAATCGTATAAATCAATAATTATATAGAAACGATGTATATAGATGGTTAGAGGAGATCTTTTACGATATGGATAATTTGTTAAGTATGTTACAGTTGGCGATCGGGCAGGGCGCGACTGACATCTTCATCATCGCCGGACAGCCGCTCAGCGGCAAGGTCAACGGCCGCATCAGGATACTCGGCGAGGATAGAATCATGCCCGAGCTGTCGCGTACATTGGTCGAACAGGCGTACGAGATGGTCAACATGTCCATCAAGCGCCTCGAAACAACGGGCGACGATGACTTAGCCATATCGGTCAAGAATCTCGCGCGACTGCGCATGAGCGCGTACAAGCAGCGCGGCTCGTACTCGGCTGTCATACGCGTCATACCGTTTGGCATACCCGATTATCGCAAGATGAACATCCCCGACAGCGTCATGCAGACCGCCGAGATCACCAAAGGTCTGGCGCTCGTCACGGGTTCGGCGGGCAGCGGCAAGTCGACGACGCTCGCGTGTATCATCAACCGCATCAACGAGACCCGCAGCGGTCATATCATCACGCTTGAGGATCCGATTGAGTATCTGTATAAGAATGACAAGTCGATTGTGTCGCAGCGCGAGGTCGAGATCGATACCAAAGATTACGTTACGGCGCTCCGCGCAAGTCTGCGGCAATCTCCTGACGTGATCTTGCTCGGCGAGATGCGCGACTTTGAGACCATCAAGACGGCATTGACCGCCGCCGAAACCGGTCATCTCGTGCTGTCCACGTTGCATACGCTCGGCGCGGTCAATACCATCGACCGCATCATCGACATCTTCCCACCCGAGCAGCAACATCAGGTGCGCGTGCAGCTCGCGATGTTGCTGCGTACCGTCGTATCGCAGCAACTCGTCAACGACGTCAACGGCGGCATCGTGCCTGTATTCGAGATCATGCACGTCAACAACGCGATCAAGAACATGATACGCGAGTCCAAGGCGCATCAGATCGATGCAGTCATCGCCGCGTCGTCCTCTGAAGGCATGGTCAGCATGGACAATCAATTGTTTGACTTGTTCAAGCGCGGCGTGATCTCGACTGAAACCGCGCTCAACCATTCGCTGTCGTACGAGGCCATGTCGCGGCGTTTGGAGGCGTTGGGCAAACGCAAGTAGGGGTAGGTCTCATGAAAAAAACGCTGTTTCTTATGCTGACGGTCGTGGCCGTGGGCGTCATTATATTCACGGGATACCAGTTGTTTATGTCGTGGTACGAGGAATACGCAGTCGACGAACTCTACAGCGAGGCCGCCGACGCCTTCGTCGTCAAGCAGGACGCGTCCGTTCCGGCGACAGACGCCGACGCCGTACCACAACCGTCGGTCGCGACGTTGGTCATCGACGATGCGGGCGAGCCGTTACCCGAACCCTCGGCGGAGCCTGTCGATCCCGAGTACGAGGCCGAAGGTTTGAGCGACGACGCGGCGCAGAACTACACGGGCGGCAACGGCAGTAGCAGTGGTACGACGTCGCTGACCGTTGATTTCAACGCATTGCAGTCGGTCAACGGCGACATATTCGGCTGGATCTATATCCCGAATACACCTGTGAGTTATCCGCTGCTGCACGGTTCGGACAATGTCAAGTATTTGGATACCACGTACAATGGCAAAAAGAACAAGTTTGGTTCCATTTTCATCGACACGGTCAATGCACCGTCCATGACCGACAGGCACACATTGATCTACGGACACAAGATTTCGGGCGACAGCATGTTCGGCACATTGGCCAACTATCGTCGGCAGGACTACTATGAGAGTCATCGCTATATTTATATTCTCACGCCCGAAGGCAATCTGACCTACGAGGTCATCGGCGCGAGCCATACGCAGGCCGGCGATGGCGTCTACACATTGTTCTACACCGATGCGCACATTGCCGAATTCGTAGACTACATCAGTCAGCGGAGCGCCATAGCGCCGCAGTATAAGGGGAGCACGACGGACAACATCATCACGCTGTCGACCTGTACATCCCCGTCTCGCAAAGAGGAACGCTTCGTCGTACATGCCGCACTCGTCAGTGATACGCGTACAGTTGGGCAGTCACGCGACGTCGTCGATCTCAAAGAGGAGACGGCGCAATAAAAAACCATCAGCCATATACCTGTTGTAGATATGGTTGATGGTTTTTTATTATGCTATTGTGCCTTGCGCTTGGGCGAGATGGTCTGTAACGTATAATGCAACACGATGGATATATTATTCTCTACCTGCTGTCGATACAGCTTACGTATGCGCTCCATGACCATCTTGCAGCTCTCGTACGTCGTCGCGGGTAGCAGCACCAAGTATTGTGACGCGCTGTACCGCGTGAATACGTCGCCTTGTCGCAACGTACTCTGCATCATCTCGCGCAACAGCTCTACGGATTGATTGAACGCGGCCGACATGATTGCGCGGCCATTTGGATCGGTCAATGTCAACAAACAGATGTAGACGACCTGCCCTGTACGTGCGGCCGAACGCGCTTCGAGGCGGTAGATGTTGCGGAATACCTCAAACTCACAATAAAACGAACCCAGCGTGCCGTTGTCTTCCTGTAGTTTTTCCTTGATGACGTTGATGTCCATCTCGATGACCTCGCTGTTTTCGATCATCTGCTTGTACAATTCAGTCAGTTCGGAGGACAGCGATACGCCGAACTTGCCGTAAAATAGATCACTCACATATGCGTAATGCGCGAGAGCCTGTTGGTGACGACGCGTCTCAAACAGGCCTTTGATGATGCAATAATGTATACTCTCCTCGTACGGATCGACCGTAACGACGCGCTGACAAAACTCCACCAATCGGTCGTAATCACCGCGCTCTATGAGCATATCGGTCACATCGGTGGCGGCCTTCATATAGCGCGAACGGTAGTAGGTGCTGATGGGTACGATCCAGCTATCCAATGCGTTTTTGAGTAGGAAGTCGCCCTTGTAGATTTCCGTCGCGTCGAGCAATTTTTGCAGCTTATCCGATGGTGCAGTCTGTGCGGCATAGGCTTCGCCGAGCAATTGCTCGAACCGTTCGGTATCGATATCGCACGGTATACTGGTATTCCATGCGTATGTACCGCCGTGACTCGTGATGAGTCGTTTGGTATCGGGGAATCCCAACAGTGCGAGTGACGACCGCACGCGGTGTAGCAGTGTCTTGAGGGTGTTGGCGGGATCGTCGATTTCGTCGTCAGGCCAGAGTAATTCTATGATCTCGTTTTGGGATATATCCCGATCACGGAAAGTGATCAGGTATTCGAGCAAAGTCCATGTCTTTTTGGAACGATTGATGCGGTCGGTGATGACCTTGCGATCATAAGAGATGGAAAACTCGCCAAACATACGTATAACTAAAACATCATCCATGATGTACCCCCTGATACGTTTGAAGCCTTATATAAATCTCAATGCGTTTTGAGTTTGGGAGTAGTTCTATGATTTGTGGCAGTCAAGCTATCTTGTTGCATTTATTCTGCGATACACTATCATTATATAATTATTTTGATGGAAAATCAACAGTGGATTGTTTGGATTGCGAGTGATATAAGAATGTGTAAGGACATGTGAAGATATGCGATGTGACACAGGGTGTATGATACAGATATTTTGTTCCAGAACCTCAAATCGGATGCAAAAACGCCACAGTCTATAGGTTGTGGCGTTTTTGCGATATAGATATGGCGCGGCGTTATGCGTGATAAATCAGCATGGCGTTGCGGAAGAACTCCGTTGCGCCCGGCGCGATGGCTTCGTAGTGCGTCTTGAAGCGCTCATCGTCGCAATACATCTGCGTCAGACCCAGATGTGCCTCGCGCGAATACGTACCCTCGGGCCAGCACAGCATGAGCCATTGCTTGTGCATCTCACAGGCGCGTTGTGCGACGTCGGAAGCCGGGTCGCCGAGGCGTACGGCCTCACCGAGCAACGCGTTGACTTCCCTGCTGAGCCGCTGCATCTCCTCGAACTGTGTCTGTGTCATGTCGTTCCACTTCTGGGTGCCCCTGTCGACGACCTCGTCGCCGTACTTCGCGCGTATTTCATCGCCGTACTTTTCCTCGTTCTCTTGGAGTAACTTCTGCTTGAAGCCCTCAAACTTCTCTGCGTCTGTCATAGTTGATTCCCCTTTCATTGCGTTGATGGTTTTGATGACGGTAGAGATGAGCGCATCCAACTGTGCTTTACGCTGCTCGAGCGCCGCCAAGTGGCCATGCAGCGCGCGTTGCCTGTCGAAGTCGTCGGCCGTGATCAACGACCGGATCTCGTCGAGCGCAAAGCCCAACTCGCGGTAGAACAGGATCTGCTGCAATAGATCGATCTCGTGCTGCCCATATATGCGATACTTAGCTGCACTGATGCGTGCAGGCTTGAGCAATCCGATGTCGTCGTAATGCCGCAGCGTACGCGTACTGATCCCCGCCATGCGCGAGAGCTTCTTGATTGTGTACTCTGTTTGCATCATCTCACCTCACAATAAACAGTATAAACTATGACGTTACGTGAATGTAAATCGTGAAGTACTACAAATTAAAATATTATACTCTTATAATACTTGTTCAGTACGCCAAATGATCTCATCCTGCAACGCTTTGCTCAAATGGCGGAAGTAGTCGCTGTATCCTGCGACGCGCACGATCAGGTCGCGGTACGCGTCGGGCTGCGATTGTGCCGCTTGCAGCGTGGTGCGATCTACGACGTTGAACTGGATGTGGTGGCCGTTCATGGCGAAGTATGCCTTGACCAAGTCTGCCATACGCTCGATGCGTTCGCCTGCCACGGCCGACGGCGTGAACTTCATGTTGAGCAGCGTACCGCCTGTGATCAGGTGATCCATCTTGGCAGCCGAGTGCAACGCAGCCGTAGGACCATGCGTATCCGCACCCTGCGTCGGCGAAATCCCCTCAGACAGCGGCGTACCTGCGAGCCGACCATT
>CAYPOE010000120.1:0-7306 GCA_964412285.1 uncultured Eubacteriales bacterium
TACAGAGGAGACGATTAAGATGTTGGAGAAGGTTGCGGAAACGCTATAAAATGTTTGCCACACTTTGCGGAACATATTGAATATGGCCTTGTGCTGTTATATAATGCATTGATAGCCGGACAGATGATTCTGTCGCATTCACTGCACAAGGGAGAATATTCTTATGAAACAATTGCATGGATTTAGCCGGGTGTTATTACTTTTTATTGCCGCAAGTCTCGTAATGACAAGCTGCGGCAGTGTCAAGAGCTTATCGGGCGAGTACGTTGTAAAGTCGGGCAAAGCCGACTCGTATGTATTCAGCGAAGATAACACCCTTGTGCTCATCGATGAAATCGGTATGCAGCACGAGGGTACTTATGAAATAGCCGATGGTAAGATCAACATCACCACGCCTGCGTATCTGACGCAAGTCTATACGTTCAAAAATAACGGCGACAGTCTGATGATAGGTGGCAAGGAGTATGTGTTGAAGGAAGAATAAGGATGATGGACCCACAACACAACAGCGGCAGACATGCGTGCGCCGCTGTTGTGTTGTTGTAGGCGTTACTTTAATTCAGTATTGCCGAAGATAAGTCCTATGTCGTTATAAGCCCTGATGCGATCGTTGCCGCTTAGAATGTTTCCGTCCTTGTCACATGCCGACACGGATAGTGTAATATCTTTATATCCGCTAAAGTCGACATTTATATTAATCGGACGCGATCCGGCGCTCGTGACAGGCGACTTGTACAATATGTCTAAACCGGCGTCGTTCTTGTCCGTCACGCCAAATACGCGTAGTATAACTCTTTCCGGCGAATCTTTATAGCTGTTAGCAAGCGCGAATGTGCCGCTTAGCGTAGTATATCCTTCGACGTTATGTTGTGAATATGCAGAATTATAACCGCCGTATTGACCTAAGAAGTATGTGTAGCCCTCGGTATATTTATTGCCGTAGTTATCCGCGACAGTACCTGAAATCTTCTTTACTTCATTATTTGTGAGCGAACGCTTACTGCCGTTATAGACTATCATCATGGCCACAGGATCCTTATCCGTGAGCCGCGCTATGCTTGACGTATTCTCTTTAGTCAAGTCTACGACCTGTCCGTTGGGCGTAGCGGCGGGCGGCGTAGTCGATAATATATCGGTAGGGTGGACGCCTTCGGCAGAACGAACCTTGTCCGTAATGCTAACTGTTCGCGTATCCGCGTTGTAGGATACGTCTTTATCGAGTGCTTCCGCTATGGCGCGGACAGGCAGATACGTCACGCCGTCCACGATAAACGGCTCTACGGCATTGCCGCTGCCGTCTTTGGCCTCTATCGCCTTACCGTTGACCAGCACTTTAATGCCCGTGAACGCCGCGTCGAGCTGGCGATAGACAGCCTCGCCGTTTGCCGTGACAGTAATGCAGAGCGTAAGCAGTATTGCCAAGATGATAATGCGCTTCTTCATGGGAATCCTCCTGTTGTTTATGCGATCGATGTTCTTATGCGATATTGCAGCGGTACCGTTATGGGTTCGGCAGCTTCACGCCTTCTACCAACAGCTTCACCAACGGTTCCAAAAGGGCATTGGACGCGTCAATATCCCATACCGAGCCGTCGTGCTTTATGACGTACGTCGACACGTTCGTCTGCATGAAGGCGGCACAACCTTCTGCCTTTAGGATAAGGGATAGGTCGTCGTCTATCCTATACATATCACCGTTTTTATCTACAAACCCATAGTACGCGGCGTCGGCAACGTTATTCGCAATAAACTGCGGTTCCTGCCCTAACGAACGGGAATACCTGTAGAGTTTATCGTCCTTGGTGATGATGTAGAACGTGGACGAATACCCTATGTCTTTATCGGTATACCGAATATCAGACACATTATCCATGATGGATACAGGATCCATCTCGTCGACGCGTACCATCAACCTATCCTGCATATCAATGTAGTAGAACCATGCGGTATCCCTTTTATCAACAAACAGCATACGCTTACAGTTATCCGTGATGGGGCGAAACTCCTTCGTGCTGCCTGCGCGCATCACCTGCCCGTCGGCAAAGAGTATATAGTCCCAGAAAGGTATGAAATCAACGACATTCTCCGCCGCCATGACAGGCGCGTTATAACCCTCGCCTGTGAGTGCGGGGAACAAAGGATTATTACCCCATACATACAATGTCTTATCACGTTTTAGCGCGATACCCGTGCTGCCCTCGAGCCACACTTTGGCGACGTTATCCAAAATCTTAATAGGCGTCGCCGAACCCTTCATATCGCCCATGCCTGCCCGACCCGATTTGTTCTCGCCGCACGCGTAGAGCTCGTCGTTGTTTGTGATGATAAACCGCGTATCGCGGTCGCCCGTCGCATAACGCACATCATGTGCGATAGGGATGCCAAGCCCTTCCTCGAGATTACCGTCACCTACAACCTGATATAGGTTACCGTCGCCGCGCACGGCCCAAGAAAAGCGCCCCGACTGCCAGTACTCAAAGAACGTGTTGCTGTCCGGTATTATACCGAGTGTACCGCCCTGCACGGGATTAGTAAGTGGCGAACTGGGTGTGAGATTCTCATTACGATTGTCCTGCGTTTCGCTGCCATCCGCTATGGGAGACATGTTATTGCCATAACCTTGATACATGTCGGGGATAGGCAATTTTACGTTATCAGCGATGTGGGTTAGCTCATACCCCCTTTCGCTTGTCGTGATATATTTTGTATCGATTCTGCACAGCGTTCCGTCGTTAAATAACGCAAAGACGTATCGTTCGCCCGGATAAGCAGCTGCGACGTTCTCGTAATATTTAGTGGGTACAATCTTATCATTGTTCCACATGTACAGGTCGCCGTTGAATTTTAGCGCATAACAATCGTTTTCTTGCGTCATACCTGCGTCCGTCACGCCGTCCATTACCTTGGACGGAAAGCTGCGATCCGGCCCTTCTATACCATCACCTAACTTGCCGTTATAGTTTTGGCCCCACGTGTATAACTCGTCGTTGTGCGTAATGGCATAGAATGGATTCCTCCACGTGCCGCCCTTATCTACGAACACATCGCGGACGTTTGTCAGCAACACCTCGTACTCGCGCGAAGCCTGTATCAGATTATCTTGCATATCGATCCATAACGTTCCGAGTTCGCCGTTATTCAGGTTGACTGTGCCATAATACTTTCGCACAAAGCTCAGCGGGAACGAGCGTATACCCTCAAAGTCTACATCGGCGAGTGCGCCTTCCCGCGTGAGGATATAATCCTTTTCTAATACGGCTATATTCTCGGCGATCCGCGTCGGCACGAGATACTGCACCGTGCGCTTTACCTCATCGTCGCTACCCGCTTCTCCCGTACCCCATCTCCAGAGGCCCCCGTCGAGCGTCAGCGCCATCATTGACGCTCTGTCGACTGTTCTTGCCATTGCCACATTGTCGAGTACCTTTACAAAGGTATCGCGGTCTGTCGTCGTGCCATCACCGATCTGTCCTTGCTCGTTTATACCTTTGCAATATAACTCATTCTTCGTACTGATGTAGTACTCTGTATCGAGACCCTTCGTGTAGAAAATGGCGTCGTAGTAGATGGCGTCGTCTGCTAACTGCCTGGCATCGTCTGCTTTGAACGCGTTCCACACCGTGTTATCATTTTTGATAAACGTCGCAGCGGAATAATCAACCTTCACAGTCTGCAGCGGCGGGATAGCGAGCTGTTCCACGTAAGGTTCGATGTACTCCTCGGCTGGGTATTCGTCCTCCGTGCCGTCAAGCCCCGATTCCTCCAAAGCGGCCAACGCGTCGTAGTCTGTTTCTTCTGTCGCTTCCACATATGCCGCGTCCATCGCGTCCGTCGCGTCCGTCCCGCTCGCTTGATCGGATCCATTCGCGACAGAATCACTCTTGTCCGCGACGGCAACGCCTTTGCCGTCGACAGCCGTTGGCGTCGCGCCATTTTTTATATGAACGTCATCGTTGCCGCAGCCCACGCAGCACAAGGTTATGGCAATCACTATACAGCACACATACAATACTTTCCGCATAATATCCCCCTGTCCTGATTCATTATTGTGTTAATTGCCAGCTCTGCACATCGCACTGTCCCGCGCCGTTATTACCACATGCGACGACCCTACCATCGCTAAGCAGTGCGACGGCGTGACTCGAACCTATTGCAATCTGCGCTACGTCGTTCCAGTAATATGCATCGTCATAGTTACCTATGGATATATGCATACGTCCGCTGCGTTCTTTGGCTACAAACGTGGGAGTAGATGAACTCCCTACGCCGAACATCTCGATGTTCGTCCAATCTGTATAGATATTATTACTGGTAAATCCGGTGAGAGGTTTAGGCTTCGGCATAGTAGAATGCAATACGCCGTCCGACGTGAGCCAGTACAATCCTGCCCAACCATCTGTTTCAATCTGCACGACGTCGCTCCACGACGTTTGATTGGTAAACGAACCGCTCGCTACATCAGATATAGGCTTCTTGGTGCGGACGTTGCCGTCTTTATCGAGGACGAATATTTCGCTGCCCGCGCCGACGAGGCGTACCGCGTCGGAGAAATCCTCATCCAACCAATCCACATAGCCTTGCAGATTGGTACGAAATAGCTCGCCGTTGTTATCCACAGCGATAATCTCTTCGGCGGCCACGGATATAAGCCGTATATCTTTCCATTGCTTAACGATCTTGAGTGAGTTATTGCGCGTCGTTCCCGCCGTCACGACCGTGCCGTCAGATTTTAAGCCGACAGAGAAGTTCATGCCCGCGGCGATGTCGACGATATTCGTCCACGACGATACGTCGCATTGTCCCTCGCCGTTGAATCCTGTGGCGAGTACCGTGCCGTCGGATTTTAACCCCAGCGTATGCTGGTAACCCGCGACCACTTTAGCGATACCTGTATTCGGGTTATTCGATGTACCCCCGCCTTGATACGAGCCAAACTGCAATACGCCCCACTTGCCGTCCTTCTTCACCCACGCCTTGCCTTCGTATACAGGGTTCGCCGCCTCATACATCAGCGGGACGGCTTCGCTGCCGCTTTCGTCGATATAGCCCCACTTGCCATCTTTGCATACCACCGCGTAACCGTAGGAGAAAAAGGCTTTCTTCTCGCCCGCGTCATCGTATTGCAGTGGGCATATCTCTTTGCCGCGCTTGTCGACATAGCCCCACTTGCCATCTTTAGATACGGCGCAGTGGTTGTTGAATACATAATGCATGTCGTCGTATTGGTCCGGCCCTACCAATAGATTGCCGTTCTTATCCGTTAAGACGAGCGAGCCGGAGTAGTTGTCGGTCAAGTGCGCTGCCGCCGTGTCATATGCCTCCATCTGTCGCAGTTCGCCGCTGCCTTGCCACGGACTAAACCAATCGTTTATATCCATGCTATATTCCGGCGAACCCCAGCTCATCACTACAGCCCTTTGCGTTACTGTATCCCACGCGACGCTGTCCTCAAACCCTGCAGGGTCGTCATGCGCCTTGCCCAAGGTATATGCCGAGGTCAACGCTTGACCGTCGGCCACTATCGTGCCGCACCAGCACTCATAAATCCTGCCATACCTGCACTCGAGCAGCATCTTGCCGTCATAATCTATAAGCCCTACCTTGCCGCCGCGTTCGATAATACTCTCGCGCCCGATCTTATCGGCGGGGAACATTTGGTTAAGCAGCGGGCGTATATCGTCGGCCTCGACCGAAGGCAGCACGCTATAGCTGGTACTCGTCGTATTATCGGCTTGAATCAGCGGCTGATTGAGCAGGTTATACTCATCTAAACTTTCGGGCGGTAGCTGCATGGGTATATCCATGAGCATGACCTTCTTGATATGTTCGTTCGTCATGGCGATCTGACGCTCGAGTACATCAATGCGCGCCCGATAATCCTGCGTAGGATCGGCGTCTGCGCCCCCATTCAGGCGGCGTTTGTCCATCTCGATGAGATTCTGCCGCATGATGTTAGCCGCTCGCGTGTAATATAGAAACACGTCGCGGGAGTAGGTAACGCTATCGACCGTAAAATAGTCAGAAGCGACGCCCATGCGCTCGTTATTGGCTTTCAGAGCGGCCAAGCCGCCTTTTTGGAACCTATTTAAGTACAGAGTGTCACGCCATGCCGACACGTTGGATAACCCTGTTCCGATAAAAGAATCTTTGTACGCTTTCCATATCATATCGGTGATGGCTATGAGCGGATTGGCAGCTTTAGCGCCCGTACTCAGCGCTATGGACAGAAAACCTTTGAATATCTCCGTGCCATACGCATTGACGCGGTCGAGGCCGTCGCCGCGCGCTAAGTCTACGTAGGAGCTTGCGATGCCCCTTTCGATCAGAGACAGCCCGCCGCTCTTATCCCTTATCGCAAACTTTTCAAAGTTATCGATATATGCCTTGTTGGCTTTGAGCCAGCTATCTGTATAATCAGCCGCGGCCAACACAGTCATGAAGCCTGACCCTATGGTCAGTTCTCCCGAGATTAAACCACCGTTAGCCCCGAGGAAAGCCGTTATAGCTTCTTCTGAACCAAAGTAACCTAAGTCTTTTGCCGCTTCGATCACATCATATGCCGCGCTGCCTCTATCGATGAAGTAAGCCATCTGCTCGTTTAGCAGCTTTCGCTCCTCCAACACGGCGTTCAGTATGTCTATATCAAAAGGCTGCGGCTCCATCATTTGTTTGGATGCGTTGCGCAAATGTTCGGTGAAGCTCCCCACGTCAAAATCCAATACGTCGGCGAAGAAATCGATGGTGCCCGATAGAACATCGGATCGCTGCGCGTCGCCGACATGTTCGGATAACTCGCAATTATAAAGCGTCGCCGCGTCGTCGAGCAGATCGGCCATCAGATATTGCTCGGATTTATAGAGTATGGCGCCTAAGTCCTCGTCTTGCGTAACCGTAGCGTTCAGCAGTCGCGCCGTTTCGCCGAACGGCACATAGATCCTGCCTTGATATTTGACCGTGTCAAAGTTATATCCCTTGAGATTAAACGTATCTTGATTCCAATACTTCACAAAGAATGCCGCAGAGTTACTGCGAATCGGCACCTCGACGTGATTGTTATAGAACAGATAGCCGTAATCCGTCGTCTTACCTTCGTAGATAGGCGATATATCAGCTAAATCATCGGCGTCGATGTATAGATTCGCTTTACAATTTAACAAGACGACAGTGTGCGTTTTCCCTGGCGCAACGACCTTTACACGAACCTTGCCCACAGGGTCGTCTACTGTGATAAAGCCCATGAGCGACGCGGACAAGCAAAGGATAAGAAGTATAGCGATAATTTTTCTCATGATGACCCCCCGAATTA
>CAYPOE010000121.1:0-7288 GCA_964412285.1 uncultured Eubacteriales bacterium
AGATGTTGTAGGGCCGGTCGTATTCGTGCTTCCACAGCAACTTGCCCGTTGCGGTCTTGCCCACGCCCATGGGGCCTGTGATCATGATCAACTTCTTGCGCATACGCATACCTGAACGATTCAAACAACTGTTGACTTAAAGTTTCTTCATCTGCTTTTTGGGATTCAACCGGGGGATTATGCTCATTTGATGGGATTTATTTTAAGTTCCATACAAACATATCGATTTCGTCCGTTCGGAGTTTTTGCAGAATTGCGTTATCTTGCACGTCGTTAAACGTTATTGGAACAGCGCCTAACTTCTCTATTGTTTTTCTCGAAGCGATATTATCAAATTTCGAGCCAATCAATACGCGATGAAATCCATGCGCCAATGCGACTGCTTTAATTAATCTACATGCTTTTGCGGCGTAATTATGCCCTCGATGTTCAGATGAAACCCCATAACTAATATGTCCTACAAGATATTGTCGCGGCGAATTATCGACACAAAAATAAATAGTCCCAATATCCTCGTTTGTATCTTTTAGTATAATTGAAAAGCCGTATCTTGGCTGATAATCCTTTTCAATATCCGGTTGGTCATAGCTCTTATGAACCAGTTTAATTTCGCCGTCATGTAAGTCGTTGAATTCTAAAAACTCGAACATTTTCTACCTTCTATTACATAAATACTCTGTAGTTGCTCTATAGCAATAGCATATACCAAAAGCCCATCGCTGTGCCAAGCGCTTTTCAACTCCCAACCCCGCCTTGAATCCGCTCTGATCTCGGAGATCGAGAGCAAGAAGCGGATGCAAGGCGTAGGCTGATGAATCGATGACTTATTTGATGGTTCGATTGCCCGAGAAGCACTCGTCGCAGTAGCCCGCGCCGTTGTTCATGATGCTCGGCAGGTCGCCAATCGGCAAGAAGCCCAGCGTGTCTACGCCGAAAATCTCGGTCATTTCGGCAATCGTGTGGCGGCACGCAATCAGATGTTCCTGCGACGGGATGTCGGTGCCGAAGTGGCACGGGTAGATGAACGGCGGACACGAGATGCGCAGGTGGAGTTCGGTCGCGCCCGCGTCGCGCAGCGTCTGCATCGTGTGATGCAGCGTCGTACCGCGCACGATGGAGTCGTCTACGATGACGATGCGCTTGCCCTTGATCGCAGCCGACAGCGCGTTGAGCTTGGTCTTGACCGCGCGCTCGCGCTCTTTTTGCGTCGGCTGAATGAACGTACGTCCCACGTAGCGGTTGCGGATGAGTCCCACGCCGTACGGGATGCCCGACGCTTGCGCGTAACCGATCGCGCAGTCGATGCCCGAATCGGGTACAGGGATGACGAGGTCGGCCTCGACCGGGTGCGCGGCGGCGAGCATGTGTCCTGCGCGGACGCGCGCCTCGTAGACGCTCACGCCGTCGATGACGCTGTCGGGACGCGCGAAGTAGATGTGCTCGAAGATGCAGAGCTTGCCCTTGCCTGTGCAGTGGCGGCGGTCGGTGCGCAGACCGTTCACGTCGATGACGACGACCTCGCCTGGGTCGATGTCGCGCTCGAAGCGCACGTCGACTGCGTCGAGCGCGCACGACTCCGACGCGAATACGACGGTATGTTCACTCGAACCCATGCAGAGCGGGCGAATGCCATTGGGGTCGCGCGCGGCAATCAGCTTGCGCGGACTCATCACGATGAGCGAGTAGCTGCCCTGCAGGATGTCCATCGCGCGCGCGACGGCCTCCTCGATGGCGTGGCTGTGTATGCGCTCCTTGGCGATGACGTAGGCGATGACCTCGATATCGGATGTGGTCTGGAAGATCGCGCCGTCGTTCATGAACGCCTTGCGCAGTTCGTCGCCGTTGATGAGCGTGCCGTTCATGGCGATGGTGAGGTTGCCCTTCTTGTACTTGGTCACGAGCGGCTGGGCGTTCTCGCGATGGATGTCGCCGCGCGTCGCATATCGCACGTGTCCGACCGCGATCGAACCCTCGAGCTGTGTGAGCAGCGTATCATTGAACACCTCGGTCAAGAGACCCGAATCCTTGTGATACACGATGGTACCGTCATCGTTGACGGCGATGCCGCAGCTCGCCTGACCGCGATGTTGTAGCGCGAACAGGCCGTAATACGCCGTGCGCACGGCGTGGGCGCCGTCGCGGTTGTATACGCCGATGACGCCGCACTCGTGCGTGGGTTTATCGTATGTGTGCATTAGAGATCCTTTATATGATATGGCAAAGTGGTTGGCGTTAGTCGGCGGACAGTTGTTTTTGTAGTGCGGCGTTGGCCTCGGTGACGCCTTTGGCCAGCTCTTCTTTGTAGTCGTCGAGCATCTGTCGCAATGCGCTGCCGCCGAGTGCAAGCATCTGCACTGCGAGGATCGCGGCGTTGAACCCGCCGTCCAACGCGACGGTCGCCACGGGTACGCCGCTCGGCATCTGCGCCATGGACAACAACGCGTCCATACCCGCCGTGGCCTCCGATTTAACCGGCACACCGATCACAGGCAAGATCGTGTGCGACGCGATGACGCCGGGCAAATGTGCAGCCTTCCCTGCGATCGCGATGATGACGCCGTAGCCCTCGCCTACGGCCGATGCGCTGAATATGCGTACCGCCTCGGGTGAGCGGTGCGCCGACATAACATGTACGGTGTAGGGTACGCCGAACCGTTTGAGTGCTTTGATAGCGTCCTGCGCGACGTGCGCATCGGAACCCGAACCCATTACTATGGCAACCTTCCTAATCATAGCCTTACCCTTTCGTATTCTGCTTGTTATTGGCGAGTTTATTATACCATAGATCGTCGTTTCGCGCAATATCGGCATATGGCTGATCTGGCAATCTTATACATATAAAATATATGGGAGGATAGATGTTCACACTGATTTTGAATTTTGAATATATGTACGGCTGTTGAAACCTCGCGTATTTCAACAGCACAGAACAGCACGGCGATCATAGAACCGCTGTCGCATGGCGACAACTGTGGCATGACAGCGCGACGGCCACGGGCAGCGCCGCGATGTGCGTCGGATGCGTCGCGATGTGTACGCCCAACGCCGTCGCACGACCGCCCCAGCCGTTTGCGCCGACGCCCAACGCGTTGACGCGTCGCAGCAGTTCGGCCTCGAGCGCGGCGTAGCGCGGATCGTCGTGTCGCGTACCCACGCCGCGCAGCAATGCGCGTTTGGCGAGGTATGGCGCATACTCGAGGTTGCCCCCGAGTCCCACGCCGATCACGACGGGCGGACACGGGTTGCCGCCCGCGACGCGCACGGTTTCGACGACCGCGTCGATCACGCCTTGCTCGCCGTCGGCGGGGGTCAGCATGGCGACGCGTGACATATTCTCCGCGCCGCATCCCTTGGGCATCACGGTCAGCGTCAGACTGCCGCCGCCCACGCACGCGGTATGTAGGATGGCGGGCGTATTGTCGCGCGTGTTGACGCGGTCGTACAGGGGGTCCCGCACGACGCTATTGCGGTAGTGGTGCGCGGAGTACGCGTTTCGCACGCCCTCATTCACCGCGTCGGACAACGTACCGCCGACGATGCGTACGTCGCCGATGTCGGCGAATACCGTGACCAAGCCCGTATCCTGACACAGCGGTACGCCGCTCTCACGCGAGAGCGCGGCGTTCTCAAGAATCACATCCAACGCCAGACCCTCGGCGGGTGCAGTCGTACCGCCGCGCGCGTCGCACAGCGCCGACGCTACATCGCGCGGCAGCAGGGTGTTCGCCTGTATGCATAATCGTTCGATGGCCGATACCACGTCGGCGTATAAAATTTCTCTCATAGTTTGTCTGATGTTTGTCTGGTATGTGTAAATATTTTACAGTTTGGTTACAATGCGTCCGCATCGTTCTGAAAACCGTAGGTGTTGCGTATAATATATAATGGACGAGCTCTGACTTCGTCGACGACGCGCGACAGATAAGTGCCGACGAACCCGAGGTTGATCAGAATGAGTCCCCCGACTGCGCAGGCAAACAACATCAGTATGCCCAAACCATACGCGCTGTCGGCATTCACGAAAGGCAGGCGACACAGCATGATCAACATCATGATCAAGGATGCAGCACTGATGAGCAAACCACAATACATCGATACCTTGAGCGGTCTATCCGAAAAAGCGACGATGCCATCGGCCGCGAGGGCGAGCATCTTCCGCAACGGATACTTTGTTTCGCCGCCGTGGCGCGCGGCGCGGACGAACGTTACATACGTCTGCTTGAAACCCGCCCAAGCCACCATGCCGCGCATAAACCGATGGCGTTCCCGCATCGAGCGAATCGTATCCGCGACCTTTTTGTCCATCAAGCGGTAGTCGCCCACGTCGACAGGGATCTCGGTATCGCAGAGCGTGCGCAATACGCGGTAGTACGCCTTGCTCGTGACGCGCTTGAACCACGAGATGCCCTCGGCCGCCGCCCGCTGCGCGTACACGACCTCGTACCCTTCGCGCCACTTATTGATCATATCCACGATCAATTCGGGCGGATCCTGCAGGTCTGCGTCGATCACGGTGACGGTATTCCCTGCCGCCCGATCGATGCCCGCTGAAATCGCGATCTGATGCCCGAAGTTGCGCGCGAAGTCGATGATGCGCACGCAGTCATCGCGATCGGCGATGCCGCGCGCGAGCGCCAGCGTATCGTCGGACGATCCGTCGTTGACGTAGATGATCTCGTACGGTTCGCCGATGCCGCGCATGACGGTCGTCACGCGCTTGTGGCATTCGGCGATGCATTCAGATTCGTTGTACAGCGGAATGATGATAGAGTGCAACATATAGAAATACCGTTAGAATACTGTACCCGACTGCCGATCGTCAGTCGATGATCTTCGCGCCCATGGCACCTTGCATGTGCTTTAACGCGAATGCGTGGCCCTCGGGATCAAACGACGCGCAGGCGCCCGCGTGAACCGTGATCTTGTAGCCAAGGTTGTACGCGTCGACCGCCGTGTGCAGCACGCAGATGTCGGTGCATACGCCGACGAGGTGTACGCCCGTCACGCCGCGCTGTCGCAGCAGCATGTCAAGCTGCGTGCCTGCGAACGCACTGTAGCGCCACTTGTCGAGTACGATATGTTCGCGCGCGGCGAGTGCGTCGGCGGTTTGGCCGTACACGTCGCGGCCATCGGTATCGACGATGCAGTGCGGCGGGAACATGTCGTTCTCAGGCGACAAGTCGCGCGGCATGTGGCAGTCAGACGCGACCACGACGACGCCGGGGAACGACGTCACGAGCGCGGCGATGTTGGCGTCGACGGCCTGACCCGGTGCGCCGCAGGTGAGTTTGCCCTCGGTCGCGACGAAGTCGTTTACATAATCAATTACAATCAATGCTTGCATGATGCACCTCACAGATATATGCTATTGCGTAGATGATAGGCTATTGGTTGAGTAGCTGCTGCCAGAGCGTCCAAAGCGGACGCGACAGATCTACATAGTATTCTTGCGGATTGGTCAGGCGCTTGACTTCGTCCCAGAGCGTCGCGATGTGTCGCTTCGCGTTGTCGCGGATCGCGGTCACGTCGGGCGATGTGTAGACGAGTCTGCCTTTATCAAAGATACGTTCGAGCAGCGGTACGGCTGTGTAATCCGTCACCGTCTTATGCTTCCACGTATGCTCAGGGTCGAACAGCACGTACGGTTGGCTTTCGTCGATGACCTCATCGTACAGCGTCACGACGTCGCCGATGGCCATACCGTTGTCTTTCGCATATAAGCGATAAACTTTCTTGAACCCGGGTACGGTGATCTTGCTGACGTTCTCGCTGCGTTTGATCGTCGGCTTGACGACGCCGTCCTTCTCGATCGCGACCATCTTGTAGATGCCGCCGAACACGGGTTCGCTGCGCGACGTGATGAGTCGTTCGCCGACGGCGTAGACGTCGACGCACGCGCCCTCTGTCTGGATACCCGAGATGATATATTCGTCGAGCGAGTTGCTCGCCATGATCTTGCAGTCGTGCAGACCCGCCGCGTCGAGCAGCGCGCGGCACTTTTTGGACAGATACGTGATGTCGCCCGAGTCGATGCGGATCGCCTTGAGCCGTTTGCCCATGGGTTTGAGTACCTCGTGATACACCGCAATCGCGTTGGGGACGCCGCTCTGCAACACGTTGAACGTATCGACGAGCAGCACGCAGTTGTCAGGATACGCCTGTGCGAACGCCGTGAACGCGGCTTTCTCGCTGTCGAACGACTGCACCCAACTGTGCGCCATGGTGCCGACGGCGGGGATACCGAACTCGGGTTCGGCGAGTGCGCAGGCCGTACCTGCACAGCCGCCGATGTACGCGGCACGTGCGCCGTACATCGCGGCCATGTAGCCGTGCGCGCGGCGCGAGCCGAACTCGTACACCGTGCGACCTGCCGCCGCGCGTACGATGCGGTTGGCCTTGGTTGCGACGAGGCACTGATGGTTGATGATGACGAGCAGCATAGTCTCGACGAGCTGCGCCTCGAGCAGCGGGCCGCGCACGATGAGCAGCGGTTCGCGCGGGAATACCACGGTACCCTCGGGGATCGCCCATACGTCGCAGGTAAACTGGAAGTGTTCGAGATAGCGCAGGAAATCTTCGGTGAAGCCGCCCTTGCCGCGCAGATACGCGATGTCGTCGGGTGCGAAGCGCAGCGAACTGATATACTCGATTGCCTGTTGCAGTCCCGCCATGATGGCGAAGCCGCCGTCGTCGGGTACGCGACGGAAGAAGAGGTCGAAGTAGCCGACGGCCTCGGTCATACCATGCAGATGATAGCCGTTGGCCATGGTCAGCTCGTAGAAGTCGGTCAGTAGAGCCGATGGTGCGTATTCATGAATCATGTGTATTATATGAGTTAAAATAAATCCGAATGAGAACCTGTGCGATGCAGAAATAGGATGTCGCCTTGTATCTTGTAGACCAGCAGCCAGTCGGGTTCGATATGGCACTCCCTATATCCCAAAAATGGCCCGGTCATAGCATGGTCGCGGTATTTTGCGTGCAAAGTTTGACCAGCCATCAACATGTCTATCACATGATGGATCAGCTGCATATCCTTGTTGCGTTTGGTTGCGACGCGATACTCCTTGCGAAATTGCTTCGAGTATTCAACCTTCATCGTCGTCGGCATTCAGGCTATCTATCAATGATTCGAGTGTGGTAAACCGCGCAGCGCCGTTTGCCATGACTTCGTCGCATTCGCGAATACCCTGTTCGCTCTCGGGGGTCAGTGTACGCTCGCCGTAATAATATTCTTTGAGATAATCGGCAAGGAACATGGAAAAGGCATCCTCGAGCGTCTTACCGT
>CAYPOE010000122.1:0-7165 GCA_964412285.1 uncultured Eubacteriales bacterium
CAGCATTTCGGAAACCTACCCGTAATGGGTGGACTTCTGCGCGACGGCGTAACAGTAAAACGCATGGACAGCGTATATCCTACGCTGACGTATCCCGCGCATACGTCGATTATCACTGGCTGTCACCCCGATAAACACGGCGTTATATCCAACGAGGTATTCGTGCCGTACATGACAGATAGTCCGTGGTACGAGTACCGCAGCGACATACGATTGCCGATACTGCCGGAACTCGCAGAACAGCATGGTTATACCGCGGCGGTAAACTGCTGGCCATGTTTGATTGGTGCGCAATGCAGCTATGTCGTACAACGTGCGGGTATACATAACCGCTCCAAACATTTGGTACGGCGCATGATTACCAAGCACTCGACAACGGGACTGGTGGATCAGTTGTGGGATGGATGCGCAGAGGCATGGACGTTGGACGCATACTACGACATTGATATGTTCTCGGCGTTGGCGTCGGAGTATCTGATTGAGCATTACGCCCCAAACCTTCAGCTCATGCACCTGACGCTGATTGATCATGTAAAGCACACGTACGGCGTAAATGCGACAGAGTTATCCGATGCGTACGCGTATATCGACAACATGATCGGAATCACGCTGCGCGCACTCGACGCCGCGGGTCTGCGTGAGAATACCAATGTCATCCTCTGTTCCGATCACGGCCAACGCAACGTCACAACCGTGACAAATGTAAACGAGTTATTGATACGCAGCGGTCTGCTCGAAATCAACAAAGACGGCGACATAGTAGAGTGGCGGGCTTATTGTCAGTCGGGCGGCGCGTCGGCGCATGTATATCTGAATCATGCCGACGATGCGCTATATCAGTCGGTGCTGTCGATGCTGCAACACTATGCAAAAGAATATATGCTTGAGGCCGTGTATACACGCAATGAGGCTTTGGCTTACAATCTCGGCGGCGACTTTGCATTTGTGCTTGAAGCGCGCGATGGCGTGACATTCGCGTTCGATACAAACATGAAGCACGGTCAACCTGTGAACGGCAAGGACTACCGCTCATGCAACGGTACGCATGGGTATCTGCCGCACAAGGGCGACCAGCCGTGTCTGATCGCCAGCGGCCCTGACTTCATATCGCAGACCACAGTGGACTCGGCGCGCATTATCGACATAGCGCCCACGATCGCACAGATTTTAGATATCGACATGCCCGACGTAGACGGCACACCCATAACTGCCATATTAAAGGAGGGCGCCTATGCTTGCACAATATAACGACGCCGTAGTTGTCAACGCGCGCACCGATGGCGCATCCGAGTCGACAATCAAGCGCAAGCGTCGTCTACCTGACGCTGCGATTGCCGCGTTGTTCTGCGCACCCGCAGTCATACTGCTGTTTGTATTCCGCGTATACTCGCTGTTTTACAGTCTGTACGTATCGGCGTTCGATTGGACATTTAAGCAGAATGCGTTCGTAGGATTCGGCAACTATATCGAGATGTTTACGAAAGATTTGTTCCGTATCTCGCCCAACTTCGGATTGAAGATCGGTTCATTGGGACAGAGCCTTTTGGTCACTACATCATACGCCATCGTCACAGTGCCTGTGGCCATCATCATATCTTTCATATTTGCATACTTGCTATTCTACGGCGTATCGCCGCGTATGCAGACGGGCTACCGCATGGCGTTCTTCCTGCCGTACATCACATCGTCCGTCGCGGCGATCTATGTATTCCGCTGGATGGCTAACACGCAGTACGGCCTGTTCAACGGAATGCTGACAGGCATCGGTCTGCCCGCGCAGGAATGGGTCAGCGACCCGATCCCTGTGATAGAAAAAATAGTAAACGCTTTCGGCGGAGAGATACCCGCATCCGTACCCGATGCGCTGCTCGGGCCGACACTCGCGCTGTGCATCATTATGATCTACGCGATATGGAGCTCGGTAGGCTTCAATGTCGTGATATACCTCGCAGGCATGAGCGGCATATCGCCCGAACTGTACGAAGCCGCGTCGATCGATGGCGCAAACAGATTGCAGATGATACGGCACATTACATTGCCGCTCGTATCGCCGACGACGCTGTTTATATCGATTACATCCGTCATCGGCGCGTTTGAGTCGTTTAACGCATTCTATCTGTTCACAGGCGGTAACGGTGCGCCCAACGGTTCGACGTCGTCTATCTCGATGTATATCTTTAATAATTTCTATTCATACAACCGCACAGGTTACGCGTGCGCACTGTCGGCGCTGTTATTCGCCATCGTGCTGATATTGACGCTGGTTCAGAAAAAGGTCAGCGACAAGGCGGTATTTTATGGTTAA
Organism: uncultured Eubacteriales bacterium; assembly: GCA_964412285.1. Lineage (GTDB taxonomy): Bacteria > Bacillota > Clostridia > Monoglobales > CAYZNM01 > CAYZNM01. The sequence continues at coordinate 2,306 of CAYPOE010000122.1, forward strand.
CGCGCGGATTGGGCAGGAGATCACACATGAACATCTATGAACGACAACGATTGAGCAAAGCAGTTTTTAGAGCGGCGGTTTACGCGTTTATTACAATCTGCGCACTGATTAGCGTATTCCCGTTTATCTGGATGATACTCAATTCATTCAAGAGCTTTGGCGAGATCAACACCACGCCGCCGACATTCTTGCCCAAGGAATGGATCGTATCAAACTACGCCGAAGCGTGGAATAAACCCGAATCCACGTTCCTCGTCTACTATTTCAACACCATCGTCATATCGGTATTCGGCGTAATACTGCAAATGCTGGTATGCATTCCATGTGCTTACGCATTGACCAACCTCGAGTGGAAGTTCCGCGATGCATTGTTCCTCGGCATACTCGCAACCATGCTGATACCCGGCGACCTCACGATTGTACCCAATTTTATGATCATACGCAATATGCCGCTCACTGGCGGTAACGACATATGGGGTCAGGGTGGGCGCGGCCTGTATGATACATACATGGGTATCCTGCTGCCGGGCTTAGCGTCAAGTTTTACGATATTCCTGTTAAGGCAGGCGTTTATGTCGGTGCCAAAAGATTATTGGCAAGCCGCACAGATAGATGGCGTAGGACATATCGGGTACATCGGCAAGATACTGTTCTGGCTTGTATTCCCCACGATCATCACGGCCGCGCTGCTGACATTCATCGGTCGGTGGAACAGCTTACAGTGGCCGATGCTGATCACATCGCGGGAATCCATGCGTCCGCTACAAGTCGGATTGATGTATTTTAGGAGCGAGGACGGCGCAAGCCCGCAGCTGATCATGGCGGCGGCTACGTTCTGCGTACTGCCGATATTGTTCTTATACTTCCTCGTACAGAAACAGTTTACCGAAGCCATCGTAGGCAGCGGTATCAAAGGATAGGAGATATATGTTAAAGGATATTCATGCAATGATATTCGACCTCGACGGTACGCTGTATCAGCAGAATGATTTTCATACAGAGTATCTGCAACTGCTTATCGAGGGTACGCCGTGGCAAGCGCACTACGACGCATTGCTCGCGTATACTGAAAGAATGCTGCGCGGCGACGCGCCGCAGCGTATCGGGGAGTTTTACGCTACGCAACTCACCCCCGTGTCCGACTTAGATGAACTGAATCAGATAACCACGATAAAGAATGATGCAGACAATTTCGCCGATGCCTTCTATACATCGGAATACAGTTACATCGGCGACGCATGGAGTATTCTGCTGTTCATGTCGCGCGCACTTGGTATCGAAGGCAATAAGCGTACACGCGCATTCTACGATATACGCAAGTCTATGCTTGCACGCAAGACGCTTATAACAGATGCAGCGTTGTTCGATACGATATGCGCATTGCGTGATAGCGGCAAGCACCTATACTTGTTCACGAATACGCCCGCCGAATCCGCCGAGGATTTCGTCGATGCGCTCGGGCTTGCGCGGCTCATCGAACATATCGAGTACGGTATTAATAAACCGTATGGGCTTATTGATCGTCTGCCTGATATAGTAAAACGCGCAGGCGGCGACGAACATATCGTGAGTATCGGCGACCATTCGTTTAACGATCTGTCGCCTGTAAAAGCGGCGGGCGGCAAGACGATACTTGTATCGCCGCACGAAGTCTACGACAATATCAACTGGACGGCGCGTATCCACACATTATCACAGCTTAACGTATTACTACAACAAATGTTAACGGAGGGACAATGCAACCACAGGTTTACTTCTTTGGCGGCCTCAATACAATAGGCGGCAACAACATACTCGTCGGATACGGCGACACCGCGATCGTCTTTGATCTCGGGCGTATGCCGACGGGGTACTATGGCTGGGGTTCGGGCGACATCTGTCCCGCGTCGCATAAGATACGCAGCTACCTTGCACTGCGCTGCGCGCCTCCGCTGCTTCATCTCTACGATACCGCTTATGTAGGCGATATAACGCATGACGATTTGCAGCGCGTATGGCATATGGATTTGCCGAGATACGACAAGCTGTACGCGTTTGTGAGCCATATACATCAGGATCATATGGAACTGCTGCCGTATATCGCGCCCGACATAACGGTATTCATGCACAACGAAGCGCTCGCCACATATCGCGGCGTGGTGAAGAGCGGAGAGTATATCGATACAAACGCCAACCTGTATGACTTGTCCGATATGGAAACGGTCACGTTGTCAGAGGACTTTACGATACAGGTCGTCGAGCTTGACCACGACACGCCGGGCGCATCGGGTATACTCATTAACGTCGGCGGACGCAAACTGTTCTTCACCGGGGATTATCGTATGCATGGGCGACATAGTGGACGCGTCGCAGATAAGGCGAAGTATCTGCGCGAACAATGCCTCGATATGCTCATCACTGAAGGTACGACACTGCGCACAGACAATGTTATGCGACGCGAGGCCGAGGTGAACGAACTCGATTTACCGCAGCTGTACCGCGATATGCTGTCGCAGTGCGAGGGTTTGGCGTACGTCAACATACTCTGCCGCAACATCGAGCGTGTCGCCGACTTTATCAATGTCACGCGCGAGTGCGGGCGCAAACTTGTGATGGACGCACGTACCGCGCTATTGTGGCACGATGTATGTCGCGATGTACGTACGCTTGACGGCAACCCTGCCGTAACCGATTGCGAAACCGTTGTATTGTTTGAGGATGAGATACAGGACGATCTGCCATATCAGTCTGTACGTTACAGCGACATTGTAAATAACAAGCGCGGCTATTGCGTATACCTTACGCAGCAGCGTACGGGCGTGATCGCCGAGTTAGAGCGGTTAGGACAACAAAACCTGACGTCGCATTACTTCCACGCCGACGGCAATCCGTTAAACGATAATGATGCTACGCTGCTGTACTGGCTAAAGTCGCATGGCATACGCTATCATTACCACGGCACGGGCGGTCATATCACACCTGTTATGCTGACTGAATTTATTGAAGCTGTGTCGCCCAAAGTCGTCGTACCGCTGCACAGCGTCAATCCGTCGATATGTGACGCAGGACATGTACCCAAGCTGTTGCCGCACTACGGCATGTGCGTCGATCTCGGCGCGTTATCATAATATATCGCCTAAAGGGCTTTATATACTCATTACGTTCAGGAGGATTCATGAAGCGCATTATCTCACTATGCATCACCGTTGTACTTACACTGACATTATTCGCCGGCTGCGGCGGGACGGGTTCGGGTTCGTCGCAATCTTCGGGCGGCAATACGGCCGCTACAACACAGACCAACGCTACCGAACAAAAGACTGAGTCCACAACCGATGCGAAAGAAGAAGTCAAGACCGAAGAACCCGCTGCGCAGAAACCCGATGTGAAAGAGGAACCCGCCGCTACCGAAGAATCCGCAACAGGCATCGACGCCATCGAGTTAGGCGCGAACGGCGCTGTCGAGATAGACTTCTGGCATATCCAAGCCACGATATACGGCGAGGCCATCACCAAGATCGTGGACGAGTTCAATAAAGAATACGAAGGCAAAATTAAGGTCAACGAGATATTTCAGGGCAATTATACCGAGCTGAATCAGAAGGTTAAGGCCGCATTCCAAGGCGGCGGACTGCCTAACATCGCGATGTGCTACGAGAACGAAACAGCCGAGTATATGCGCGCCGATATGATTATCCCGCTTGACGATTATATCGCAAGCGCCAAGTATGGCATGACCGACGAGGAACTTAGCGATATGCTGCCCGCGATCCTCGAACGTCAGCGCATACCGCAGTACGACGGCAAGACGATGAGCTTCCCGCACGGCAACAGCGCGCAGGGCGTATATTATAACGTAGGTCTGCTCAAACAAGCAGGGTATGACGCTCCGGCCACAAATTGGAAAGACTTTGAGAAGATGTGCATGGACATCTACGAAAAGACGGGTACGCCTGCACTCTGCGTAGGCAACAATCCCGTAGGCAGCCTCGTCACATGGATTCGCACGTATGGCATTGAGCCTATCGCGATAGACGGCAGTTCCGTCGACTTTGACAACGAAGCTACCGTTGAGCTGCTCGACATGATGAAACGACTGATCGACAGCGGCGCTGCATATCGCGCGGAGAATACCGAGAATGATTTCACTGGCGGTATGGCAGCGATGGAGATTAGCACGACGGCGCGTACGTCGAGTAAGATCGAACTCATCGGTGACAGCTTTGAGTGGGACGTCGCACTGATACCGCAGGGCAAAGAGGGTACGCAGATTACATCGCTCTACGGCGGCAATCAGGTTATGTTTAAGTCTGATGACGAGAAGCAGCTTGCGTCATGGATATTCTTGAAGTATTTCGCAAGCGGTCACGCACAGGCGATATACGGTTCGATGACCGGATATTTCCCCGCGACAACGTCGGCGCTCAACGATCCGCTGATCAAGGATAACTTCGCGCAGTATCCGCAGAAGCAGCACGCGTTTGACAACATACTGCCGTATGCGCGTATAGACTCACCGTCGCCCGCGCGCAGTCAGGTGAGCACAGAGGTGCTGCTCGTAGCCGACAACTTCTTCGTAGGTAAGCAGGACGCAGCGCAGACTGCCGCTATGATGCAGGAAGTCGCTGAAGATAATCTCGAGAAGTACAGGTAAGAAATATAAACAACACCCCTTGCGATCATCCCAAGGGGTGTTGTTTTTCGTTAACTCATTGCACCTTTGATATATTGATGCGTCAACTTATGTTTGAAATCGGAGAATACGTCCAACGTGTGGCTATATTCGATGATCTCGCCGTAAGGCAAAGGATTTTCATTACAGCGTTATCATTATACCCTCCTCATAAAACAAACGGAACAGGACACACTACAGACAACACA
>CAYPOE010000123.1:0-7163 GCA_964412285.1 uncultured Eubacteriales bacterium
TCTCGGTCAGATCGACGTCGGCGTCCACGATGGACTCAGGCATGACGGACAGATAGCTCTCCTCGTCGTGTACGTGCTCGGGGCGGATGCCCGCGATGACTTCTTTGCCAATGTACTTCTTGACTTCGGAAGAGTTGTTCATCGCAGCGTTGAGCTTGATCGAAATATTCGCGCCCTTGTTCAGATACAGACCGTCGGCCTTCTCTGTGATGACAGCGTTGAAGTTGTTCATCTGCGGCGTACCGATGAAGCCTGCGACAAACAGATTGCGCGGACGCTCGTACAGCTCCTGTGGGCTGTCGACCTGTTGCATGAGGCCGTCCTTCATGACGCAGATGCGCGAACCCATCGTCATAGCCTCGGTCTGATCGTGCGTTACATAAATGAAGGTCGTCTGGAGCTTCTTATGTAACTTGGTGATCTCCGCCCTCATTTGTGTACGCAGCTTGGCGTCAAGATTGGACAGCGGCTCGTCCATGAGGAACACCTTGGGTTCACGGACAATGGCGCGACCCAATGCGACACGCTGACGCTGACCGCCCGACAGAGCCTTGGGCTTGCGATCCAACAGATGTGCGATGTCGAGGATACGGGCAGCCTCGTCGACGCGACGCTTGATCTCGGCCTTGGGCGTCTTGCGCAATTTCAGACCGAACGCCATGTTTTCGTAAACGGACATATGCGGATACAGTGCGTAGTTCTGGAACACCATCGCGATGTCGCGATCCTTGGGGGCGACGTCGTTGACGAGTTTGCCATCGATGTATAGTTCGCCTTCGCTGATTTCCTCAAGGCCGGCCACCATACGCAACGTCGTGGATTTACCGCAACCAGACGGACCGACGAGTACGACGAAATCTTTATCCTGTATCTCAAGATTGAAGTCGGAAACGGCCGTTACGCCGCCTGCGTACCTCTTATATAACCCTATCAGTTTTAGTCCTGCCATTACGAACACCCTCCCGGTAATTGGTCAACGAAACAGTTACGCGCCCGATGCATCGCGGTCGCGTCTTTCCTATGAATACTATAACAACTATAACACATCGCGAAAAAAAATAATAGTTTCTTTATACACAAATATATATGCTTAACTTTATCAGTTTTGCATAAAAATATTACAATTGTGTTACAAATATTACGATTGTGTTACACGGTGCCGAGACATAACGCAATGCGTTTGCGCGTTACATCTACCTCCGCGACAGTCACTTGGAGCGTATCGCCCACATGTACGACGTCCATGGGGTGATTCACACGCTTTCCCATACGCGATTTATGCAATAACCCATCTGTGTGTACGCCAATATCGACAAATGCACCGAAATCCGTCACATTGCGTACCGTACCCGTGAGGCTCATGCCTTCGGTCAGCGCCTCCAATGTCAGCGCATGTGTACGCAACGGCATGTAATTGGGCTTCTCGCGTATGTCGCGCCCCGGCCGCGACAACTCATCGACGATGTCGTTGAGCGTCGGTACACCCACACCGCAGTACTCGGCCACGGCCTCAATGCCCAGCTCGCCGACCTCATCGCGCAACGTCGGCAATCCACCCTGCAACGGCGTGTCCTTGTGATTTGTCAACTCGAGCAATTGATACGCCGCGCCGTATGACTCAGGGTGAACGCCCGTGCCGTCGAGCGGATTGTCCGCGCCGCGGATGCGCAAGAACCCCGCGCACTGCGTAAACGTACGGTCGCCGAGCGTCTTAACCTTCTTGAGTTCGTCACGCGAACGGATGCGCCCGTTGATCTTTCGGTACTCGACGATCTGCTTGGCCGTATTCTTCTTGATGCCACTCACGTATGTCAACAGCGACTCCGATGCGGTGTTCACGTCGACGCCCACGGCATTGACTGCCGACTCCACGACGCCCGCCAACGCCTCGCTGAGGCGGCCGCTGTCGATGTCGTGCTGGTACTGCCCTACGCCGATCGAACGCGGTTCAATCTTGACGAGTTCGCTCATGGGGTCGAGCAACCGCCGCGCAATCGATACTGCGCCGCGTTCAGTCACATCGAGTTCGGGCAACTCCTCGGCGGCGGCCTTGGAAGCAGAATACACGCTCGCGCCCGCCTCATCGACGATGCAGTAGCGTACTTTGCCCTTGAACGGCTTGATCATGTCGGCGACGAACATCTCGGTCTCACGCGACGCGGTGCCGTTGCCGATCGCAATCGCAGTCACGCGGTGCTGCTTGATCAGATCGCGCAATGTCTCCGTCGCGCCGGACGTATCGTTGTGCGGCGGCGTCGGATACACGACGGTGGTACAGCGCAACAACCCCGTACTGTCCACGACGGCAACCTTGCAGCCCGTGCGGTACGCGGGATCGATGCCCATGATGACGTGTACGAGCGGCGGCGTGAGCAGCAGATGCTTGAGATTCTTGCCGAACAGTCCGATTGCAGAAGCGTCGGCGGCGTCGTACGCATCGCCCAGCAGCTCGTTTTGGATCGACGGCGCCATCAGACGTGTGTACCCGTCGTCGACCGCACGTTTGAGCAACGCGCCGCAGTCGCCCTGCTGCGTGACGCAGGCCGCGTAGAGCAGATTGTAGACGCTGCCCTCGTCGACTTGCAGCCCTACGCGCAAGAGTCCCGCGCGTTCGCCGCGGCGGATCGCGAGCAGGTTGTGCGATGGGATGCGCGCCAAAACATACGAAAACTCGGCGTACATGTCGTACAGACCCGCCGCGTCAGGCTCCTTGGTGCGCGTCGTGACGATGACGCCGCTGTCGTGCGACAGATCGCGTATGCGGGACTTGAGTCCAGCCTCGAGCGAGACATCCTCGGCGATGATGTCGCACGCGCCGTCGATGGCATCGCCGACCGATCGTACACCGTTCTCCTCGTTGATAAAGCGTTGCGCTTGGTCATAGACGTCGGCGCAGCCTTGCCGAATCAGCAACGCCAACGGCTCGAGACCGCGCGCACGCGCGATACTGCCGCGCGTCTGGCGCTTCTTCTTGTATGGCGCGTAGAGGTCGTCGATCAGGGCGAGCTTCTCACACGCCTCGAACGCCGCGCGGAGTTCGTCGGTCAATGCGCCCTGTTCTTCGACCTTGCGCATACAGTCAGCGCGATGCTCCTCAAGTTTGCGCAAAAACAACAGCCGCTCGTGCAGATCGCGCAGTGCGTCGTCGTCGAGCGAGCCATGCATCTCTTTGCGATAGCGCGCGATGAATGGTATCGTATTGCCTTCGTCAAGCAACGCGGCGACGGCGTCGACCTGCCACGTCGCCACAGACAACTCGCGCGCCACGCGCTGATTGATTGTACTCACCATATGTGCCTCCCCTTGGGAACGTTCTATCCCGTTCTATCCCACGGGTATGCGATATATTTTCCCATTGCTTTTATCTCACATATTGTAGCACAATATAACGGCAGAAGTCAATAGTCCGCAACGCACAAGAATTTGCTATGTGTTTTGATTCTGTATCTGCTGGCCGAGCTTGTTGATCTCTTCGCGCGACAGCAGCGGCAACATGAACCCATTGCCAACCGATGGATCCATGAGGTCGCCGCCAATGATGTTGTTGTTGAACACGAGTACTTCGCTGATCACATTGGGATCGCCCTCGAAGTTGGATAGCGAATAGACCACGCGTTTGACTGTCTTGCCCTTATAGGGTTCGAGGTCGTAACCGCCCTCTTGCTGAAGCATATCGTAGTTCTCATATACTGGCGTGAACTCCTCGGGGATCTGAATGTTGTCGGCTTTGAGTGATTCTCTGACAACCTCCCAGCCGAGTTTGGCCAGGTAGTCGCGCACGAGTGTCTCGTCATCGACCGGCGCCTGTGCCACCACGTTGATCAGCAACGCGAACAACAGTACGCAACCGACGACGACGGTCAGTGCCATACGTTTTGTCAAAACGATCATATTACACCTCGCAATATTAATAATGTACACTATGCTACATTATTATATGCGGACATGTGTGAGTAATACCTCAAAATCATCCCAGCGCTATCGCTCGAATGCGCAGGGGTCATGCCGGGCAAAGAGATCATGATTTGATCAACGCGACGAGTACGGCCATGTCGTCAGACGGCTCGCCGCCATTGCGGCGCAACGACTCCTTGAGGATGGCGTCGGCAATGACTGCGGGACTCGCGATCTCGATGCTGCCGATGAATGTACGCGCCCAGTCGTCGAGCGGGGAATGCACGCCGTCGGTACACAGGATGATGTAGTCGCCCGACGACATGTGCATCCGCGCAATCTGTGGCTCGACGCGCCGCAAGATGCCTACGGGCAGCGACGTACACGCCATCTGTTCGACGAGCGGCCCGCGCCGCACGTACGTCGTATTTGCGCCGACCTTGACGAACTGACACTCGCCTGTGTATACATCGAGCAGTGCGACGTCAAGCGTCGCGTAGGTATCCTCGTTGGAACGCAGCAGCAGCACGGAGTTGATGAGTTGCAGCGCCGTCGATATGTCGAAGCCCGCGTGTAGGAAATCCTCGAGGAATGACAGTGCAAGCGAACTCTGCGCATTGGCTTCCTCGCCGCCGCCCATACCGTCGCTGAGCGCAAGCAAGAAGTATCTGCCGACGGGCAGATAGGTGTAGCAGTCGCCGCAGAGCAGTTCGCCGGGCTTGTTGCGTGTCGCCGCCGAACACTGCACGGCGAATACAGGTTCATCCACTAGGTCGGGCGGCGGCGCAGTGACCTGTTGCGACAATGCTTGTAACAATGCCGAAACGCCGTCGAGCTGCTGGCACGCAAGCTGCCGACTCTCGCCGATCTTGCGCTTCCAGAGCGCGTCGAGCTTATACCGCTGGTACAGGCGACTGAGTTCGCGCGTCAACGCGTCGATGTCAACACACGCATCGGCGAACGACGCGGGCAGATCGGTCGGCTGGACGCAGCCCTTGGACTTGAGCGCGGGTACGCCCTTGAGCAGCGCGCCGTAGGTGTCGCTGATGCCGTCGTGCCAACAGTGGCGGTGACGGTCGCAGTGTAGACATACGCGTTCGCTCACTGTGTCGAACAGTGCCGACGCCGTGATCGTTCCCGTTTCGCTCGGATGTTTGGCCGATGCAATCGACGCGGACAGCTTGTCCAACGCCGCGCTGACCGCCGATACCTGTTTGGAGACGACGGTTCGCGCTTGCCGCAGCCGCTCGTCGGATTCGTAGCGCGTCATCATGCGCGACAGCCATGCAAAGCATTTCCCGGGCAGTATCGCGTAACACGCGGCCGCGATGACGACCTCATACGGCGATACAGGCGGCACATCGGATAGCAGAATTGTGATGAGCGTGCCGCCCACAATGACGCCCGCTATGACGCCGGGCTTGCCAATCTTGGCACAAACCCCCGAGAATACGCCGAGCAACGCATACGCGCCGATGCACGGCAGGAAGAGGTCGGTGCCGACGCCGCAGAGCAGTCCGACGACAGCCCCGGCCGCACCCGCAGCCTGTACGCCTCCGATGTGCGCGGCGAGCAGAATGAGTACGATGGACGCGATGGACTGTGCGTTGAAGCCATCTATACCGACGTCGGACAGCGCCAACGTCGAGATGGCGACGAGCACGAAGAATGCGTAGTGCTGCTCTTTGGATGCACTGCATTGCGCGCTGTATTTCGTACGCAATGCGGGCACGACGAGTGCCATGCGGAATACGCAGGCGAGGATGAAGGCCGCCGCGCCCTGCAATACGGCGGCGACGAGCGCGTAGGTCGTAAGGCCGCCGACAACGGCGAAGAATACGCCCGACAGCAGCGTCGACGCGGCCGCGACCACGGCCGCCGCGAAGATGGTCGCACGTCGCTCGAACGCCGCGTAGTGCGCCATGAGGATCGCGCACGACAGCAATACGCAGAGCGCCTGCATAAAGATGTGATTGAGGTTGCCGCGCAGCGCAATGCCGACGGCCACGCCGACGAGTCCTGCGACAAAACGCAGCGTGTTGCTCGCACTGTGGTTGTACAGCGCGCAGACATACGCCGCGGCAAACGGCGCGAATCCGCCGGGCAGCGCAACCCTGCCCACGAGTATGCCGAACGCTATGTAACTGAAGAACGTCGTATCGACGTGGAACCGTGTGCGGCGCGCAATGGCCGCCCGTAGCATATCTGTCTTAAGCATAATTCGCAAATGTGGCTCATAAGCTGATAAGTTGGTGTATTGGGTTTGTCTTTATTATACAATACGCAACTGGTAAAAATTGTCATAAAACATAGGCTTGTACTATTTTACCGATTCGCGCATACCGTTATTATAAAACACACGGGGAATCTATCATGCTAAACTACATCTGGAGCGGGATCATACTCGTATCGATCATATGTGCGGCCATCACAGGACGCATGGAGGCCGTCGCGACGGCGGCGGTCGAGGGCGCGGCATCGGCCGTGAGCCTCGGACTCACGCTGCTGGGCGTCATGATGCTGTGGACGGGACTCATGCAGGTCGCGCACAAGAGCGGTCTGACCAAAGCATTCGCGGCGCTGCTGCGACCGCTCTTACGCATCATCTTTCCGACGCTCGATACGCGCAGTCCGGCCGCCGAGGCCATCGCGATGAACATGACGGCCAACATCCTCGGCATGGGCAACGCGGCGACGCCGCTCGGCGTATCGGCGATGAAAGCGCTGTCCGATCAAAATGGCAACCGCGACGTCGCGTCGGACAACATGTGCGCGCTCGTCGTGATCAACACCGCGTCGCTGCAACTATTGCCCATCACGGTCATCGCCATGCGCAAAGCGGCCCAGTCCGCATCGCCGTTCTGGATCGTCTTGCCCGGGTTATGTGCATCGATGATCGCCGTCGCGGCGGGCGTCATTGCGACGCGACTGTTTGCATTGCGCAAAGCATAGACATATTTAATTTTTATATATGATGGAATATATCTCTGTATTGGTCATGCCGCTGCTCATAGCGGTCATCATCTGCTACGCGTTGTTACGGCGGGTGGCCGTGTTCGATGTGTTCATATGCGGCGCAAAAGAGGGCATGACGACGCTCGTCGGCATACTGCCATCGGTCATGGGACTCATCATCGCGGTATCCATGCTGCGCGCGTCGGGTGCGATTGAACTGCTCGCGACGGTACTGTCGCCCGCGTTGGGACTCATCGGCCTGCCCGCCGAGGTGTTGCCGCTCGCGCTATTGCGCCCTGTGTCGGGTAGTGGAT
>CAYPOE010000124.1:0-7008 GCA_964412285.1 uncultured Eubacteriales bacterium
AGCGCAAACCGCAGCACCCTGTGGTAGACCGACTTGACCGCGGCGAGGAAGCCGTGGCGTTTGCCCTCCTCATGATCCGCCGACACCGACGCGAGCATGGGTACGAGCGAGATTGCGACGACGAGCGACGCGAGCAGCGAGTAGAGGATCGTCAGACCCATGTCTTGGAAGATTTGGCGGGTCAGTCCCTGCGTGAACAGGATGGGTGCAAACACGGCGACCGTCGTCAGCGTCGATGCGGTGATCGCGCCGCTGACCTGAATCGCCCCCTTGACGGCGGCCTGTTTGATACTCATGCCGTTGTGGCGCATTCGATAGATGTTCTCGATGACGACAATCGCGTTATCGACGAGCATCCCTACGCCGAGCGCGAGTCCGCCCATCGAGATGATGTTGAGCGTCACGCCGCTAAAGTACATGAGTACGAACGCGATGACGATCGAAATCGGGATCGCCGCGCCGATGATGCCCGTGAACTTGATGTCGCGCAGGAACAGGAACAGGATCACGAGCGCGAGTACCGCGCCGAGCAGCAGGTTCATGCCGAGCGAGCTGACGACCTCGTCGATGTACTTGCCTTGGTCTAAGAGCGATACGAAGCGCAGATCGGGGTTCTGCTCGGACAGTTGCGCGAGTTTGGCGTGGACGTTGCCTGTGACCTCGGTCGTCGCGTAGGTCGTCTGCTTTTGCAGCGAGAACAGTACCGCGCGTTCGCCGTTGACGTTGGTGTAGGTCTTGCCCGCGTTGTCGGTGAGTTTGATGTCGGCGATGTCTTTGAGATAGATGGGTTCGTCGAGCTTATCGTCGGCGTAGACGATCAGGTTCTCGATGTCGGACAGCGTCTGGAAGCGTTCGCCGACGCGTACCATGTACGGCTCGTACCCCTCGTCGACGTAGCCGGCGGGCATGTCGAAGTTCCAGCCCTTGAGCAGATTCACGATAGCGTCGCGGCTGAACGTCGGCTGACTGCCGCCGCCCATGAGTGCCGACAGGTCGCCCATGCCGAACATGGATGCGAGGCCCGACATGTCGCCCATGCCCGACAGTCCTGCGAACGGATTCGCGGCCGGTGTAGCCGTGGGTTTGGGCGCAGGGGTTGGCGTAGGTGCGACGGATGGCGACGGTTCGGGAGACGCCGACGGCTCGGGAGATTCGGACGGCTCGGTTTCGGCAGCTTCCTCTGTGGATTCAGTGGGTTCAGTGGTTTCTGCATCCACGGCGGTAGCCTCGGCGTCTACGGGCGTAGGCGTGGGTTCGACAGCCGCGTCCGCGACGGGAGTCTGCGGTTCGGGCGTAGGTTCGGCGACTGCTTCTGCCGTTTCTTCGGGAGCTGCTTCCTCTGTCGGAACCTCTTCGGCGGGCGTTTCGGCTGTCTCTTCGGGCGTTTCCGCCGTATCACCGTTCATGTAGGCTTCGGGATTCTGCGGCAGCATGGCCTGTAGCGCATTCACGTCCACGCCGTTGTCCTCGAGCAACTTCATGATCTCGGGTATCTGCTCGGGCGTGATCGACTGCGGGTCGATGCCGTTCTCCTGAAAGATCTTGAGTACCTGCAACATCATGGGATCCATCTGCGGCGTGGACGACAGCAGTTCGTACTCGATCTCGCCGCTCGACAAGTACTCTGGCGTAACCTCGATGAAGGGCGTGAACAACTTCGTAGTGGCTGCATCGTCTGCGACTGCGTCAGGATTGTTCGCCTTGTCGATGCGCGCTTTGGCAGCCTCGATGCGTGCGTCGTCGAGTACGACGCGCACCTGCTTCTCGATCAGGCCGTTGGGCGATACCGATGCGACGCCGTTGACGGATTCGAGCGCGGGTTGGATTACGCTCTCGATGTAGCGGCTCGACTCCTCGATGCGCTGTCCTGCGACGGCGACCGATACTTCCATGATCGGCAGCATATCGGGGTTCAGCTTGTAGATGATCGGCGAACCCGCCTCGGACGGCAGCGTACCGCGGATCATGTCGAGCGACTCGCGCATCTCGAGTACGGCGGTGTCCATGTTGGTACCGTCGACGAATTGAAGGATGACGGACGACATGTTCTCACTCGACGTACTCGTGACGACCTCGACGTTGGACACCGTCGCGAGTACCTGCTCGACGGGGCGGGTCACACGGAGTTCGACCTCGTCGGGGGTCTTGCCGATGTAGGTCGTCGTGACGACGGCGTAGGGTAGGTTGACGTTGGGAAACAAATCCGTCGTCATATTGGGCAGCGCGACGATACCGAGTATGATCACGATGACGACGGCTACGACGACGGTATACTTTTTGCGTACGGCGAATCTACTTATCATATGCACCTCATATACATCTCTGCACAGCGATCTCTCACACTATGTATCGCATAGTTCGTGGTTGGTATAGTGCGTCAATTCTAATTATATCTTCTCACAGATTGCGCAATATAAACAAAAGGTAAACATTTCGTTTACCCGTTGCATGAATTCATGATAAAGTTTGTGAAGATCTACTCGACCAAAAAGTTGCACACGCCCTCATAGATCCCCTGTGCGATCTTGTCCTGGTGCGCAGGATCCTGCAATTCTTGCTCCTCGGCCGCGTTGGACAAAAAGCCGCACTCGACGATGATGGCCGGACACGACACGTTCTTGAGCAGCTGTACGCTGGCGGGTATGGGCTTGATGATGCGTTTCGCACGGTCGCCGACGGTGTTGATCAGCGACAGCCGTACGGCTTCGGCGAGCAGCGGACTCTGCTCGTTCGTCGTCGCGTGGAACACCTGCGCGCCCGCGACGCTGGGATCGGTGAACTTGTTCATGTGTACGCTGACGAACGCCGCGCACCCGCTCTCTGCAATGACGGCTTTGCGATTGTGCAGATCGGAATTCTTGCGCGCCTTGACCGTCTTTTTGCCCGGATCGCTGATGTCGGTATCGGTCTCGCGGATCATGCGCACCTCGTAGCCGCCTTCGGCGAAGAGTTGCTTGAGTTTGAGTGCGATGGCAAGGTTGAGATCCTTCTCGAGTGTGCCTGCCACGCCGACGCCGCCGCCGTCCTCGCCGCCGTGACCCGCGTCGATGAGGATGAGCTTGGGGTTGACGGGCACGGGAGCCGCCGTCATCAAAGTCGAGCGCGCCACGACGACCAACCCCGTGATACAGACGAGCGCCGCCAACAGGATCAGCAGCCGCCCCTTGGTTACGACAAAAAACATACGCCCTCCAGTATAGATGATTTATCGCAGATTGCGATCGGTGATGTAGGCTTATCCACCTTTATTATCTATATGAAGGACGAGTCGGTTTAGAACGCGCTGCGTTTATCGCTTCTGGCTTACCCTTACTTCTTATAATGATACACGCGCTTTTTGCGCGGTTTGCTCTTCCAGCCGATCTTGACGCGGAATGCCTCGACGATCGAGAAGCCCGTCATGCCGACGCGGTAGCCGAGCGTCGCGAATACCGAGAAGATCAGCCCGAACAGAACGCCGAGCAGCGGCCCAATGGGTACGGTCGTGGGCAGGAATCCCACGTACATCGAGAAGTACATGCGCGTGATCATCGACGCGTATTCGCCCACGGCGGGGATGTACGCAGTCAGACAGACGAGTAGGCCGAGCGCGACGACGGGGATCGAACCCATCGCGGCGCGTTTGGGGTGCGGTTCGACCGGCACGTAACCCTTGCGCTCGTATGCCGCGATGTTCCAGCCTTGGGAGTAGACGCTGATGGCGTAGATCAGGCTCGTGATGGCGGATAAGAACGCCATGCCGAACCAGTCGGCCAAGAACGACAGCGCCAATAGGATGACGAAGCAGATGATGCACAGCAACAGGTGCTGTAACACGAACGACGTCATGATCTTTCGGTAAGACATAGTTGCACCTTCTTTTGCATACGGCATTGTGCATACGGCACATTTTGCGCAAAGCGCGGCGCTACATGCCGTGTTGAACGGTAAATATCATGGCGATGGCGAACCCCAACGCCGCGCCCGCAATGACTTGTACAGGCGTATGCCCGATGAGTTCGCCGAGCTGTTTGCCCACGAATTCGGGATTGTCGGCTTCGCGGCTCATGAGGCGGTTGAGGATGTGCGCCTGCTTGCCCGCCGCGCGTCGTACGCCCGCCGCGTCGTACATGACAATGAGCGAGAAGATCAAGCAGATCGCGAACAATACGCCGTCTGTACCCTGCGTGCGGCCGACGCTCGTCGTCAGCGCGACGACGGTCGCGGCGTGCGAACTCGGCATACCGCCCGAGCCGATGAATCGCTTGAAGTCAGGCTTGCCATTGGTAATATATACGAGGATGACCTTGATGGCCTGCGCGACGAACCACGCGAGCATGGTCACGAAGATGTATGGATTGCCGAATGCGGCGCCTATGATCATGCGTCTATTTAACCCTGTCGCAGAGGTAGTCTGCGAGTTCGATGAACCGCGCATTGTCGGGTATATCGACAATGGCTTTTTTGGCCTCGGCGATGTATTCGCCCAAACGATCGGTCGCGCCGTCGACGCCGAGCATCGTCACGTAGGTCGACTTGCCGTTCTCGACGTCGGTGCCCGTGTGCTTGCCGAGCGTCTGTTCGCTGCCGACGACGTTGAGCAGGTCGTCGCGCACTTGGAACGCCAATCCCAAATAGTGGCCGTAGGTCGAGAGCTTCTCGGTCGTGTCGTCGTCGACGCCGTGGATCACGCAGGGTACCTCGATCGAAGCGCGCAGCAATGCGCCCGTCTTTTTGGTATCCATGATGATCAGACCATCCTCATCCTTGACTGTGAGTAGGTCTATGAGTTGTCCGCCGATCATGCCGTCGATGCCGACCGCGTCGACGATGAGCTTCATGCATCGAAGCGTATACGGCCGATCCTCTTGGAGCATAAACACGAACGCATGGGTCAGCAGCGTATCGCCCGCGAGCAGCGCCATGTCCTCGCCGTACTCGACGTGTACCGTCGGCTTGCCGCGGCGGAGGTCGTCGTTGTCCATGCAGGGCATGTCGTCGTGGATCAGCGAATACGTATGCAGATACTCGATCGCCGTCGCAAACGGCAGCACTGCGTCATAGCCCACGCCGAGCGTATCGCATGTGATCAGCGACAGGATCGGGCGGATGCGTTTGCCGCCGCTGCACAGTGCGTAGTTGCAGGCTTCCTTGAGTAAATTGTCGCTATCGAATGCGACGTCGTCGATGTATTTATCAATAAAGACCTTCTGCTCACGCAGGTAGGCGTCGATGGTGAGCCTGGGTTTGACGCTCATGATGTTTCTCCCTTGAACTCCGACGTAGCGGGTCCGCCCTCCGAGCGCGGAGTGCGGCCTGTGATGATATGGATGCGTGCCTCGGCCTCATCGAGCGTCTTGGCA
The DNA here is from genome assembly GCA_964412285.1 of uncultured Eubacteriales bacterium. Taxonomy (GTDB): domain Bacteria; phylum Bacillota; class Clostridia; order Monoglobales; family CAYZNM01; genus CAYZNM01. The sequence continues at coordinate 5,343 of CAYPOE010000124.1, forward strand.
CATTTCTTGGCTAATCCCACGCCCTCCTCGAACAGCACGAGCATACGGTCGAGCGTGAGCTCTCCGCCCTCGAGTTCGCGTACCAATTGTTCCAAACGCGCCATATCGTTCTCGAACGTATTGACGCCGGTTTCGACGCGGGCTTCGTTATCTGTATTCATAAGTTATTCTCCGTAGATGCCAAACATACTTTATTTATTATACCACGCGTGATCTGTTATCGCAAGGGAAAAATGTAAACAAAATGCCCCATAGGGCGGGGGCGGGGGAGATTCGCCGTGATGCCGCGCGCGAGTCCGTCTATCATAACATCGACACGTTACTGAAAAGATGAATCACATCCAGATCGGCCGTTGTGACCCGAAACAAAACCATTGAATAAACCACGCAAATATGTCATAATAAACACATGTAATAAACACATGAAAAAGAAATAACATACAAGAATAACATACAAGAGGGTTTTGATAGCATGATCGGGACAGACGCCCATGTAACAATATTGATCGTAGAGGACGACCATGCCATATCCAAGCATCTGTCGCAACTATTGCGTACGCACGGCTACAACGTCGCGGCGGCGGCAGGACAGTCCGAGGCTATGGCGCGCATAGAGAAAGGCGACGCAGACCTCGTGCTGCTCGACTTATCGCTGCCCGATGGCAACGGCTATGCCGTATGCACGTACGCCAAGCAGTGCGGCGATATACCCGTGATATTCCTGACGGCGTCGGATGATGAAACCAGCGTCGTGACAGGCTTTCATCTCGGCGCGGATGACTATGTCTGCAAGCCGTTTCGGTCGATGGAACTGCTGTCGCGGATCAAGAATGTGTTGCGTCGCACAGGCAAGGCGCAGTCGGTATTTGAGTATGAGAATCTATCCGTCGATACCGTGCGCGCCGTCGTATCTAAAAACAATGCCGAAATCTTCTTGTCCGCGTTGGAGTATAAGTTGCTGCTCGTATTCGTCAACAACAAGGGCGTGACGCTGTCGCGCGGTACGCTCCTCGAACAGATATGGGATATTGCAGGCGAATACGTCAATGACAACACGCTGACGGTATACATCAAACGTCTGCGCGAAAAGATAGAGGACGATCCGCAGAATCCTACAATCATCAAGACGGTGCGCGGATTGGGGTATAGGTTGGCATAGCATGAAGCTGCTGCGCAATAAAAAGATGGTAGGGCTGATGATCGCGTTGCTATGCATCATGGTGGCCGCCTGTACGATTGCATACTGCATCGATATAACCGCCTGCTTGACGGTCTTCCTCACTTGCATGGCGATGAATATGGCCTTCATCGCTTATACCAGACAACGTTATGCCGATATAGCGCGACTGAGTCATCAACTCGATGCGTTGCTGCACGGCGGCAACAACATCGTGATCGAGGATTGCACCGAAGGCGAACTTGCGATACTGCAAAGTGAGATTTATAAGCTGACCGTCATGCTGCGCGAACAGGCGGATCTGTTGCGGCAGGACAAGCTATATCTCGCCGATTCATTGGCCGACATCGCGCACCAACTCCGTACGCCGTTGACGTCGATGGGCCTGATTGCGTCTTTTCTCAAACAGCGGGATCTGCCCGACCATCAACGTATGCAGTATGCGCGCGAACTCGAGACGTTGCTTGCGCGCACCGATTGGCTGATCAC
>CAYPOE010000125.1:0-7007 GCA_964412285.1 uncultured Eubacteriales bacterium
TGATCGAGTTCGTGAACCAGGTCGCCGAAGCCATTGAACCCGAGTTCCCCGACGTCATCGTCGACACGCTCGCCTACATGTACACGCGTCCCGCGCCCAAGCACATCCGTCCGCGCCACAACGTATGCGTGCGGCTGTGTTCGATCGAGTGCTGCTTTATGCATCCGTTTGAGCATTGCGAATACCAAGGCAGCAAAGTCCTCAAGCCCGACGGTACGCCCGCGTCGTTTGCCAACGACGTGAAGGATTGGTCGAAGGTATGCGACAGGCTCTACGTCTGGGACTACGTGACTTGTTTCGCACACTACGCGATGCCGTTCCCGAACTGGAACGTGTTGCAGCCGAATATCCAGTTCCTCGTCAAGCACAACCTCAAAGGCTTGTTCGAGCAGGGCAACTTCTCGCGCGGCGACGGCACGGATCTCAACGAGCTGCGCGCGTATGTAATCACCAAGCTGCTCTGGGACTGCAATACTGATGTACAGCTACACATCAACGAGTTCACGGACTACTACTACGGCGAAGCTGCGCCGTATATCCGAGAGTACATCAAAACATTGACAGATACAGTCGAACGTGATACTATACATGTCGGATTCAATGATAATTGCGACAAAGGTTACCTCACGCCCGACATGCTCGACATCTACGACGGCATCATGGCACAGGCGTCCAAGGCTGTGGCATGTGACCCCATCCGCGCGATGCGCATCTTCAAGGCACAGATTCCACTTCGCTACGTGCGACTCAAGAATGCCGCGATGCGCGGCGAGATCGACAAGCCCGCGATTGACGCACTGTTCGACGACGTGAAGGCGCTCGGTATATCGCGCATCGACGAGTGGGTGGGTCTCGAAAAGACGCGGCGTGCGATGTACGAGGGTATTTGGCGCGGCGTAGCGTACCTCAACGATTGGTGGGACGAGGGCGGCGAACCTGCCAATTATTTGGCGGAGACAGAGGCATAGCATGAGATACTATATCGGCGCGGACGGCGGCGGTACCAAGGTCATCACCGTGCTGTTCGACGAAGAACTGAATATCCTGTCCGTAGGCAAGTTCAAAGGCGGCATCAACCTGAACTTTGAACCGCTCGAGAACGTAGTCACCCATATGCGCGGCAGCATCGCCGCGTGTGTGGGTGAGCAGTACAGAGGCATTATAGTCGACGCGGTCTACATCGCCATGCCCACCGATCATGCGCTGTATATGAAGATGCTGTCCGAGGTCGTGAATCCACTGCGCTGCGTAGGCGTGGGAGAGGGCGCATCGTGCTTGTACTCTGGATTGCTCCAGTCCGAGGGCATCAGCGCGCTGTCGGGCACGGGTTCCGACGTATTCTACATCAAGGACGGCATTACGCAAACCGTAGGCGGCTGGGGTACGGTACTTGGCGACCAAGGCAGCGGCTACGACGTGGCGGTTCATGCGCTCAAGGCTGTGATCAAGCACATCGACGGCTGGGGCGAGCCTACGATCCTGACCGAGCGCATCGCCGCGCACTACGGCATCGGCGCGTATCGCGAACTCGTACCCCTCGTCTATCGCACGCACGACGCGCGGTCGCGCATTACGTCGGTCGTACCCGTCGTATCGCACGCGGCCGATGACGGCGACGCCGTCGCACTCCGCATACTGTCCGAAGCAGGCAGAGAGATGGCGCGGCAGACTGTCGCGCTCATTCAACAGTACGGCGTACCGCGCGACGCCGACGCGGTGGTCTCGGGCGGCGTGTGGAAGTCCAACTCTGCGATGTACGACGCGTATGTCGCGACGTTAGGTGCGGTATATCCGCGTGTCACGGTACACCGTCCGCTGTTCGAGCCGCTCATCGGCCCTGTCGTCGCGCACGGCGTGGAGGCGGGGACGTTGGAAGCGTTGCGCGAACGATTGATCGGCGCGTACGCGCCATACGCTTACAAGGAGGAGTATTAGTGCAATATTTTGATGAGATTAGAAAGATTCTCGATGCCGTCGAACGCACGCAGTCCGACAACATCGCCACAGCCGCGCGCGTCATCGCCGACGCCATCGCGTCGCACGCCAATGTCTACGCATTCGGCGCGTCGCACGCGGGGATTCTTGCACAGGAGCTGTTCTATCGCACGGGTGGGTTGGCCGTGATCAATCCCATCATGCCGCCGGGTCTGTATCTCGAGGTGCGACCCATTACAATGTCGTCCGAAATGGAGCGCATCGACGGTTACGGTACGCTCATCGTGGATGGCGCGGGGATCCAAAAGGGCGACGTCATCATCATACATTCGGTGTCGGGACGCAACAGCGTACCTGTTGAGGTTGCGATCGAATCCAAACGGCGCGGCGCGTACGTGATTGGACTCACCAATATGGCGTATACGCGAACCGTGTCGTCGCGGCACAGCAGTGGTAAGAACCTCTACGAGGTGTGCGACTTGGTACTCGACAACTGCGGTTGCGTCGGCGACGCACATATGACGGTCGGTAACATGCAGGTCGCCGCCACGTCGACGGCGATTGGCGCGGCGATGCTCCAGTGCATCGTGTATGAAGTCGCCAAGTTGCTGCACGACGAGGGCGTACCCGTACCCGTGTTCATCAGTGCCAACCTCGAGGGTGGGGATGCGCATAATAAAACGATACTCGAAACCTATAAAGAAAATATCAAGTACATGTGAGGGAAGCTATGTTATTAGATAGGTATGTAGAAGCGGTCAACGCATTGCTGTCGTCGGCGCTCGAGAATCAGCGCGACAACCTCGACAAAGCCGCGGATTTGGTGTTGGATACATTGAAACAAGATGGCAATGTACACGTCTATGATACGGGTCACATCATCAATAGTGAACTGATCAACCGCGCGGGCGGACTCGCAATTCTCAAGCCGCTGCGGTATACGTTTACGGTCGACGACCCCGTGCGCGGCGACGTCAAGCCGCCGATGCTCGAAGGATTGGGCAAGTTCGTGCTCGACAACTCCAAGGTCAATAAGGGCGACACACTCATCATCGGCTCGGTATCGGGCAAGACGCCGTTTGTCGTAGACCTCGCACTCGCGGCAAAGGAGATGGGCGTACACCTCATCGTCGTGACCTCGATTGCGTACTCGTCGCAGCTCCAGTCCGACCATTCGTCGGGCAAGCGCCTGTTCGAGATCGGCGACGTCGTGATCGACAACAACGCGCCCAAGGGCGACGCGATGCTCGAGGTCGAGGGACTCGAGAACAAGTTCGGCCCCGCGTCGGGATTGTCGTCGGCGTATCTCGGTTGGTGCCTGTCTGCGATCATCGTCGAGAAGATGCTTGCAGTGGGCTATACGCCGACCGTGTTCAAGTCGATCAACTTCCCAGATGGCAAAGAGAACTACGATAGAATGTGTCAAGCGTACGCTGATACAGGCAAATAAGGGCGTACTTAGACGCTAGATCTCCATGGGGTTCGTTTCATGCACTGTCACCGTCACGATCAGCATATCTCCGTATAGCTCCGCGCGTACGTTGCCTCCCATGCGCGATAGCAACTCCCTCGCGATAGGCAGCCCCAATCCCGATGCTTTTACACCGCGCGACGCGTCGGCGGTGTAAAAGCGATCGAACATGCGCTCAACGTCTATGGAATCCGCGTCTGTTACCGCGTTGATGAATGTGATAACGCCGCCGTCTATGCACACGCGGAAGAATCGTTCGCCATGCGTGTATGCGTTCTGTACGAGGTTTTCGAGTGCGCGTGTCAATATATCGGCCGCGGCGCAGCACAGTATCGGCGTATCGGGAATATCAGCCCATACGTCGAACCCTTTGGTGATAAAGCCGTCGTAATGTGCCGACAATATATTGCGCAGGATGTTGCATACATTGACGCTTTGCAACGTGACTTCACCGTCGTCATCTATGGCTTTGCTATATTCAAACAATTTGTCCAACATCCGCGACAGGTACTTTACGCGTTCCTCGACAACCTCAATATGCTGAACGCCATCGGCGCGCAGCATCTGCACGTAACCGAGCACTGACGTGAGCGGCGTTCTGAGGTCGTGCGATATATTGGTGATGGCGCGCTTTAGTTCGCTATTCGCGCGCTTTGCCGATACTGCCGCGTCGCGCCGTTCATCAAGCGCGGCGTTGATCTCGTACGCCAATGCGGAGATGTCGCCGTCGTGCGTTGACGTACGAACGCGCATATTGCTATCGGTGCGGCGTATGTCCTGCATTTGCGCGCGTATTGAGCGTATGTCACGCTTTAGCAAAACAACTGTAGCGACGCTCAACAGGAGCGCCGCACACAGTATGACGACAAGGATAACCATAGATTCATCAGGTGTATTACTTGATCTCGGCGCGGCCAAACAATACAATGCCGCCCGCTATGCTTGCTACGATATATACGCCGGCGATACAGAATGCCCTCGCGACGTCGCCGCCCGCCACGTTATCTATATGCGCAAGCATACGCATATTCATGGGTATATCGTACTTTAACAGGAATGCAAGGTCGCTGTTGTTCTGAAAGAGTACAGTCATGATCAGCATGGGTACTAAGCAAAACGCGATGTACGCGCTGTTGAGTGCGGCTGTAGAACGCAACGCAAACGCGATGAATACGCCGACGCAAGTCACGGACAGCGCGAGCAGATACTGCGCCAGGAACGGCTTTATGAGGCGTACGATGTAATCCATATTCAGCGGCTCGCCGAATCCGCGCATGATGGTGCCGACCAGTATGGGTATGATGATGTTGAGCGCCATTACGATCAAGCAGGTTATGGCACACATCATCAGCTTGGCCATATACAGCGACGCGCGCGATGTACCGGCTGACAAAGCATTCTTTACCGCGCCCGACGAGAAGTCCGCCGCTACGATGAATGCGATAAACGGCAGCATAAAGTATAGCAGATTATCCGCGCCCTTCAGCATGTAAAAAGGTGCGCCGCCGCCTGTGAATGCAGACTCGGGTGTTGTGTAACCACTCAACTCCTCGGAGAGTTCCTCGAGTTCGACTATGTCTACGCCTACTGTACCATACTGTCCCACGGCGACCTGCAATCCGATAAACAGAAGGAGGGCAATCATCGTGATATACACGCCTTTGCCGCGCAGTATCCTGTATATATCCGCCCGCATAATGTTTAGCATATTTACTTACCCTCCCCAACGAGCGAAATAAAGTAATCCTCTAAGTTATCGCCGATCTCGTTAATTGTCGATACGCGTATGCCGCCTGTATATAGCTGATGCGTCACCTCTGCCGCGTTATCGAGGTAGTCGTACAAACGGATCTCGTTCGCGCTCGTTACTTTATACTGTCGCGTATGGAGCTGCATTTCTATCACAATCGCCGCCTTGGCCGCATCATCCACAACGACGCGGAGGCTACGTCTGCACTGTTCTTTTAATTCGTCGTCGGTGAGTTCGCGGATCAGCTTGCCGCCGTTGATGATGCCGTATCGGTTCGCAATCAGCGACAGCTCGCTGAGTATGTGGCTCGATACCATCATGGTGATGCCGCTCTCGGCATTGAGCCGCAGCAGCGTTTCGCGCATCTCGACGATGCCCATCGGGTCAAGTCCGTTGATGGGTTCGTCGAGTATAATAAAATCGGGATTGTTGAGCAGCGCCAAAGCCAGTCCGAGCCGCTGCTTCATACCGAGAGAGAATGCCTTGAAACTCTTCTTGCCTGCATCGGTCAATCCGACAACGGACAGCACCTTATCTACCGTACGCTTATCAGGTATACCACGCTGTAAACGATAGTATTCAAGATTCTGCTTCGCAGATAAATTGGGGTAGAATGCAGGGCTTTCGACGATACAGCCGATGCGTCGGCGTCCGCGCGCAAGACCGTCCGCATCGCTGCTGCCGAATAATGCTATGTCGCCGCCCGACGGCATGGTCAGTGATGTGATCATGCGTATCAATGTCGTCTTGCCTGCCCCATTGCGGCCAATGAGTCCGTAGATGTCGCCGCTTCGCACTGTAATACTGAGGTCGTCCACGGCGGTAAACCCGCCATACTGTTTGGATAGGTTCTGCGTTCTTAGAACATGATCGCTCATGCGTTATATCTCCTTTGCTGTTGTAAACGCAGTATAATACATAGGTCTTTCATCATCATTAAAAAAGTATGAAATAAGTCTTAATTTTTATTCGCGCATCTTAAAGCCGATACCCCACACAGTCTGGATATACTCAGCGTCGGGATGAAGCGCGGCCAACTTCGCTCGAATGCGGCTGATGTGTACGTTGACCGTGTTGTCGTCGCCGAGGTATTCGCCCTGCCACACGCTCTCGTACAGATTGTTTTTCGTAAACACCTTCCGCGGATTGCTGATAAGAAGCCACAGGATCTCGTACTCCTTCTTCGATAATCCCGCGCGTCGCCCACTTATGTATGCGTCGTACGCGTCCGTGTCGAGGGCAATATCTTTGTATGTAACGCCGCCGCCATTCTGGTCGCGCGATGAGCGCAATTGTACTTCTATGCGCGCGAGTAGCTCTTCGTTATCAAACGGCTTGGTGATATAATCGTTCGCGCCCAATCTAAGTAGTTCCACAACGCTGGCCTTATCATGCAGCGCCGTCAGTGCAATAACAGGCGTATTGCTGCTCCGCCTAACCGCAGTCAGCACATCCGCGCCTGATTTTCCCGGCAGCATCAAGTCGAGCAGAATGAGATCGTACGCTGCGGCGTCTATACGCAGCAGCGCCTCTGTACCTGAATACGCCGGCGTAGGTTGGTATCCGTGCTGCATCAGCAATGTGCAGAGCATATCGCTGATGTATGTGTCGTCCTCTATGATCAGTATGCGTCGCATGTGTTATCCCTTATAGATAGTATATCATTGAATCAGAATCAGCGCTTGTCCGCGTGCGATGCACGACACAAATGGTTGCACGCAATACCCAAACCAAAGAATCCAAAAAATATCGGCATGACCGATAAGTTGCTATCATTCGCCAAAGCAGATACGCAGAATGCGCAAATGCCAAGGAAGATGCCCGCTCCAGCGAACATCAAGTACCCGCCTT
>CAYPOE010000126.1:0-6983 GCA_964412285.1 uncultured Eubacteriales bacterium
CGCGCAGCCCAATCCCGTATTGATCGCAACGCCCAACAACTTGCGCAACGGACGTATTGTCACCGCGACGACGCAGAGCAGCGCCGCGCCTATGATTACATAAATCAACTCTGACATGATAGAACCCCCACACAGTACTATATCATGTATATGCGGACAAGCACAGGCTTATACTGTCCTTGCCAATGCTGCAAAATTATGTTATGATTATACGCAGTAAACGATCATCCGAATCCCTTCACGAGGTGTACTATGCAAATCATACATCATAACACACCCGCACCTGATTACCGCGTCATCGCCGAGGCCGCCTACAACCTGCCTACGGCGCGCGTGCCACTCTACGAACACCTAGTCAACGACGAGGTCATGACCGCCATCATGGGCAAGTCCTACGGCGAACTCATGTCCAACGGCGACGTCGCTGAGGCCATGAGCCTGTACTGCGAGTTCTACTATCGCATGGGCTACGACGCCGTATCGTTCGAGTGCTGCGTCGGCGGCGCACTCGAAGGCGGCGGTTCCCTCGGCGGACACAAACCGCCCACGATCACAAGTATGCAGCAGCTCGAGCAGTATCCATGGGATGCCATTCCCGCGCGATTCTTCGAGCGGTTCGCACCCATGTACGACGCGTTCGCGGCGGCGCTGCCCGGCGGTATGCTCGGCATCGGCGGCGTGGGCAACGGCGTATTCGAGATTGCACAGGAACTCTGCGGCTACATGGAGCTCTGCTACATGCGCGCCGACGATCCCGAACTCTACGACGCGATCTTCCGTCGCATCGGCAAACTGCTCGGCGATATATGGGCGCAGTTCTTGCCCAAATACGGCCACCTATTCGCAGTATGCCGCTTCGGAGACGATCTCGGCTTCAATACGAGTACGATGCTCCCGGCCGACGACATCCGCCGCCTACTCATACCCGCGTACAAGGGCGTGATCGATAAGGTTCACGCGGCGGGCAAGCCGTTCCTGCTGCACTCGTGCGGCTACACACAGTCCGTCATGGACGACCTCGTCGACGTCGCAGGCATCAACGCCAAGCACTCCAACGAGGACGGCATCCTGCCATTCACCGAATGGGTCAACCTCTACGGCAAGCGCATCGGCAACTTCGGCGGCATCGACCTCAATCTACTCTGTACGCTCGACGAAGCCAGCGTCAAGGCGTGGGTCGCGGACTGCCTGAACCAAGTCACAGGCCACGGCGGCATCGCGTTCTCGAGCGGCAACTCGATCCCGGGCTACGTACCCGTCGCGAACTACGTCGCGATGACCGAAGCCGTCCGGGAATACACAGTGAAGGGTTAATCAGATTATTATGAAACAACTGAAACAACTCATCGGTTTGGACATCGGCGGCACCAAGTGTGCCGTCATACTCGGGGAGAGCGACGGCGGTGCCATCGCCATCAAACAGCGCATCGCGTTCGACACCGACACCTCAGTGCCGCCCGACGCCGTCATCGCACAGTTCTGCGACATCATCGACGACCTCGGCGTGACTGCCGACGCGATCGGCGTATCGTGCGGCGGCCCGCTCAACAGTGTCACGGGTACCATCTTGCGACCGCCCAACCTGCCACTCTGGGACGATGTGCGCATCGTCGACATCCTAACCAAGCGTTACAACGTACCCGTCGGTCTACAGAACGATGCGAATGCGTGTGCAGTGGCTGAATGGCTCTACGGTGCGGGACGGGGTACGCAGAGCATGGTGTTCCTGACATTCGGCACGGGATTCGGCGCGGGACTCATCCTCGACGGACGACTCTACGCGGGTACCTGCGACATGGCGGGCGAAATCGGCCACGTTCGCGTGACCGACGGCGGTCCCACGGGATTCGGCAAGCTCGGCGCGTTCGAGGGCTACTGTAGCGGCGGCGGCATCAAGCAGCTCGGTTACACCTACGCGCTGTCGGCATACCAACGCGGCGTGCGCGCGCAGTACTTCAACCCCGACGATCCGCTCAATCTGTCGGCCAAGACCATTGCCGATGCGGCCGACAACGGCTGCGAAGTCGCGCAAGCCGTCTACGCCGAGAGCGGACGCGTACTCGGCCACGCGCTGTCGCTGCTCATGGACTTCATCAATCCCGAAGCCATCGTCATCGGCAGTATCTACGCGCGCAGCGAGAATCTGCTCAAAGATGCGGCGATGGCCGTCGTGGAGCAACACGCACTGCCCGCCACGCGTGCCGTATGCAAAGTATTATCCGCACAGCTCGGCAACGCGATCGGCGACTATGCCGCACTCGCCGTCGCACAGATGAAAATCGATGCAAGTCAATAAATGAGGACAATTATGAAGTATCAACATATCATAGGCAAACTCGCAGCCGCCTACCCCGTACTCGAACCCACGCTACCCGCCGTCACCGCCGCGATAGACGCACTGATCGCGACGTACGAAGCGGGCGGCAAGCTGCTGCTCTGCGGCAACGGCGGTTCGTGCGCCGACTGCGACCACATCTCGGGAGAACTGCTCAAAGGCTTCCTATTGCCGCGCAAAGTCCATCCCGACGTATTCGCAGACATGCCGTCGAGCGAGCTGGCCGACAGCATCCGCGACAAGTTGCAGGGCGGACTCTGCGCGATCCCGCTCAACAACATGACCGCCGTACTCTCGGCGTTCGCCAACGATGCGGATCCCACGCTCGGCTACGCGCAACTCACGCTCGCGATGGGTAAGCCCGGCGACGCACTGCTCACGCTGTCGACCTCGGGCAACGCGCGCAACTGTCTCGCCGCCGCGCACGTCGCGCTGTCGCAGCGCATGACACTGATCGCCATGACAGGCCGCACAGGCGGCGCATTGGGCGAATTATGTAAACACTCGTGCTCTACTACGCACTCGAACTGCATCCTGATCAACGTGCCTGCCGACGAAACGTATATCATACAGGAACTGCATCTGCCCGTCTACCACGCGATCTGCGCAGCTGTCGAACACCACTTCTTCGCGTAATCCAAAGGTCTCCCATCATGGACGTCTCGTTACTCAAACGCGTACTCATCATGACAGTACCCGTGATCATCGAGCAAACGCTGCTCATGCTCATGGGTACTGTCAATGCACTCATGGCCGCATCGCTCGGCGACACGGTCGTGTCCGCAATCGGACTCGTGGACTCCGTCTACATGATGATCCTCGCGTTCCTGTCGGCGCTCGGCGTCGGCGTGACCGTCATGTGTGCGCAGCACTACGGACGCGGCAGCGCCAACGAGATCACCGATACGACGCGACAGGGTATCGTGATGTCCATCCTGCTCGCACTGTTCATCGCCGTCGTCGCGTACCTCACGCGCGGCCCGCTATTAAGACTGTTGTTCGGCAGCGCAGAAGCCGTCGTCATCCAAAACGCCAACACCTACCTCGGTATCACGCTGTTCGGCGCACCGCCACTCGCCGTCGTCACCGTCGTATGCGGATCGTTCCGTGGGCGCGGCAACACGCGCATCGCGCTCATCATCACGATCAGCATGAGCATCATCAACATCGCGGCGACGTACCTGCTGCTCTACGGCGTCAACATAGACGTACTCTTCATCCACATCCACACGCCGCGCCTCGGCATCTTGGGTGCGGGATTGGGTCTGACTATCGCGCGCGTCGTAGGTATGGTACTGTCGTTCATCTTCTTCCTCAAAGCCTCACACATGCGCGTGCGCGAACTGCGCAACGTCAAACTCACGTTGCCCGTCGTGCGCTCGATCCTCGCGATCGGCGTACCCGCGTCGATTGAGTCGCTGTTGTTCAACGCGGGCAAACTCATCGCGCAGACCTTCCTTGCCACGACAGGCACCCTCGGCCTCACGGTCAACTACATCGCCAACAACGTCTTCGGCCTACTCAACATACCGGGTATGGCGTTCTCGATTGCGGCGACCTCGATGGTCGGACAGGCGTACGGTCGCGCCGAATACAAAGAGGCTAAGAACGTACTCGGTTACATCACGGTCATGTCGAGCGCGGCGTTTCTCGTGATCTGCGGGGCGGCATTCCCATTCGTACGTTCGGTCGTAGGACTCTACACCAAGAGTGGCGACGTCATCGACGGCGCAACGGGGCTCATTCGCATCACCATGGTCATGCTACCACTGTTCTGGTCGCTATCGTTCGTGCTGCCCGCCGGATTCAAGGGTTCGGGCGACGTCAAGTACACGATGTACGTCGCGACGATCTCGATGTGGACGATCCGCGTCGGACTCGCGTATATACTCGTCATGCGCATGGACATGGGCGTCGCGGGCGTATGGTACGCGATGGTCGGCGACTGGATCCTGCGCAGCGCCATCTTCGGTGTACGGTATGTGCGCGGGAGATGGATCAAGATCAAGACGCCCGTATCACCCGTACCATAGACTTTCCGTCACGAGCCGACAAAAACGCCGTTGAAGCGTTCGGCGTTTTTGCGTCTCTCCTTACACTCCTGTTATCCATACATGTTATTCTCCTCGATGCTCTTCCTGTGGCTGTTCCTGCCAACGGTCTACATCGCGTACCGCCTACTCGCGCCACCGTATCGCAATGCGCTGCTACTCGCCGCAAGCCTAATCTTCTACGCATGGGGCGGCGTGAGCAACCTGTTTATCCTATTCGTCTGCATCCTGATCAACTACGTCGGCGGGCGCGTCGTCATGCGGTTTCGCGGATGGCGGCTGCCGCAACGGTTCTACCTCATCGTCACAGTCGCACTCAACCTCGGCATCCTCGGCGTGTACAAGTACTGGGGCTTTGTCGTATCGCAGTTCACAGGCGAAGTCGCGGCTACGACACTACCCATTGGCATCTCATTCTTCACATTCCAAGCCCTAAGCTACGTCATCGACGTATATCGCGGCGAAACCGACGCACAGCGTAGCCTACCCGACCTCGCACTCTACATCTCACTCTTCCCGCAACTCATCGCGGGGCCTATCGTCAAGTACCGCGACGTCGCCGCACAGCTCACGCAGCGCGTGATCACGTCTGCCGACACGGCGTACGGTATGCGCCGCTTTATACTCGGACTGTCCAAGAAGGTCATCCTCGCCAACACGTTTGCCGCCGTAGCCGACAACATCATGGCTGTCGACGCGTCGCAACTCACAATGGGCGCGGCGATTGGCGGCATCCTCGTTTACGCGTTGCAGATCTACTACGACTTCTCCGGCTACTCCGACATGGCCATCGGCCTCGGACGCGTGTTCGGCTTCACGTTCCACGAAAACTTCAACTACCCCTATACAGCCGCGTCCATGACCGACTTCTGGCGCAGATGGCACATCTCGCTGTCAAGTTGGTTCAAGGATTATGTATACATACCCCTCGGCGGCAACCGCAAGGGTACGCGTCGCACGTACGCCAATCTCATCGTCGTATTCCTACTCACGGGACTCTGGCATGGCGCGGGTTGGAACTTCATCGTGTGGGGCGGGTACAACGGTGCATTCCTCATCATCGAACGCGTGTTCGGCATCGGACGCACCGCGTCCGACAGCCGTCTCAATCCCAATCCCGTACGCCGCGCACTCGCACACGTCTACACCTGCGTCGTCGTACTCGTAGGCTGGGTATTCTTCCGTGCAAACAACCTGTCCCACGCACTCTCCTACATCGCATCGATGATGCGTCCCATCACGGCAGATCCGATATTCACTGCATGGAGCGTATTCGACCGCAAGACCACCTGCTTTGTCATCATCGGCATACTGCTCTGCGGCCCACTGCAACGACTATGGCCGACGGTCCGCACGCGGCTACGCGTCACGGACTTGCACATCCGCTACGCCGAACTCGTCGGACTGCCGTTACTACTCATCATCTGCATCATGTTGCTGTCAGCTGGCACGTATAACCCATTCATCTATTTCAGGTTCTGATCTGATCTGTTCGATCTGTTGCTATTATGAAATACGACCGACTGCTCATCAACATCATCCTCTGCATCCTGATCATACCCGTTGGGCTGACGTTCACCGTCAATGCGTTCCTGCTCGAGAACCCACCCGTCAATCAGGCGCTCGCACCCAAACCGCCGCTCAACCTGCCGACGATCCACAGTTTCCCCGAAAAGTACGAGGCGTATTTCAACGACCACTTGCCATTGCGCGGCGACTTCGTCAAGCTCAACAGCTGGCTCAATATTCGACTGTTCAACACGACAGATTCGGATCAGGTCATCATCGGGCAGAATAATTGGCTGTTCTACAAGTCCGTACCCGACGGCGATCCGCTCGCGTGCTACCAAGGCACGAATCTACTCACCGACGACGAGTTACAGCGCGTCGCGGAGCAGGTGCAGTGGGCGAACGACTACTGCAAGTCCAAGGGCGCACAGCTTGTGATCCTCATCGCGCCCAACAAAGAGGTCGTCTACGCGCAGAACATGCCACCGTCGATTCCTGTGATCAGCGCGTATCGTCGTGCCGACCAAATCTATGATTATGTCAACGCACATACCGATGTGCCGTTGCTCTATCCCAAGGACGAACTGCTCGAGGTCAGCGCAGACTTCCAGACCTACTACGCATACGACACGCACTGGAACGGCGTCGGCAGCTTCATCGGCGCACAGCAGGTATTCGCCGCACTGGGACTCGAACGCGAGTCTCTCGACGGCAAGCGTGCGGAGTATAACGACCAACCCGCGCGCCACGATCTCGCCGACATGATCAACATGACGGACAGCTATACGTTCGACCGCAACATGCGCGTGTATCCGTACAAAGAGAATGTGCGCGTCGACCGCGTCACCATGTCGCAGAACGAGTGGCAGTCGACATACCGCTCGACGGCTCTCGATACGCGCAAAGTGCTGCTGTTGGGCGACTCGTTCTCGTACCTCGACTGGAACGGCATGGTCATGTATGTGGGTAAGATGTTCAGCGACGTGACGTTCCGCCACTTCATGATGAAGGGCGCACAGAGTTACATCAACTACAAGAAGCCCGACATCGTAATCCTCGAAGTCGTCGAACGCTACGCGCACAATCTG
>CAYPOE010000127.1:0-6966 GCA_964412285.1 uncultured Eubacteriales bacterium
GCAAGCGGCGCAGCGCTCCCGTTTCACGATATGAACGCCGTTGTCATCAAACGTATGAACACACTGTCGGCAGACTGCGCGGCATCGTCCGCAATTCGAGCATAAATTTTCAAAATATTGCAGTTGTTGCGTTCGTGTAAATGATTCAGGGTTATGACACCACGCGCATCGTAGATTGCATCCTGATAGAAATATCGTGGTTCGCACACCCGGCCCGTCGTGCAGGGAGTAGTGCTGTATATTAAAGATCTGTCCGCCTGTCTCGCTCATGTATGCCGCCTAAAAACCCTCGGTACGCGCAATGATTTCGTCCTGTACATTCTTGTTCAGATGCGTAAAGTCGGAGGAATATCCGGCGACGCGCACAATCATGCCACCGTACGCGACGGGATCCTGTTGTGCCGCACGGAGTTTCTCGGCGCTGATGGCGTTGATCTGGAGCTGACTGCCACCCATCTGTGCATACGCTTGCAACAGCGCCACGACGCCTTGCCGCCCGCTCTGGGTCTGTAGGTCGCGCTCGCTCAGACGCAGCGTAGACACGTTGCCAGCCGCCAACTTGGAATGATCGATGCGGGTCAGAGACTTGATGGCTGCGGTCGGACCCAAGCGGTTCACGCCTTGGCTGCCAACCAGCGAGTCGCCGAGCGGTTCACCGTCCTTTCTGCCGTCGAGCGTCGCCTTCATGCGATGGCCGTACGCAATGTGCATGTTCTCGCCGCCCGCAAGATGACCCAGTACCAGGTGTTTGCGCAGCGACGTGTGGCGACGTTCCAAACGGTCGGCGAACGTATCCACGATGCGCGCGCCAATCGCATCGACGGCCTCTTCGGCATTGCCAAACTTGGGCAAGCGGCGGATCTGCGCCGCGAGCACCTCGTCTCCGGTGTCGAGTCGCGCAAACAACGCCTGGAGCGATACGCCCGACTCGTACCCGAGCTTCAGCGCGCTGTAGATCATATCGACCGCGTTGGAGAGACCGCTGCCCTCCCAGTGCGACATATACGTGTCAAACCCGCCCGAGAGGCAGTCGCGCCCACGTTCCAAGCATTGCAGCGAAGTGACCGTCGTTTCGGTACGAGGCCATGTCTGTACGGCGTCGATGTACTCCAACATCGCGACGCAGTCGTCGCAGATGGACTCGGCCTTCTGCTCGAACCTTTTCCAGAACGCGTCGTAATCCAGACCCTGCTCGGCACATTCGCGCAATACTTCATCGGCGGCCATCGCGATGTTGATCCAGCCATTCGGCGCACCCCAGTTGCACTTGCCGGGAATGACCACCTCTGCACAACCTGAGAGCGCGTACTCACTCGCATCGGCTTGTGAGACGCCCAAACGCATCAAGCCCTTGATCGTGGATGGATCGCAATAGAAGCAGGGTTCGCCCACGCCTTCGGCCAACATGGTTACGGCAAGTTCGAGGACGTCCATGGGCGTATCGCCCGACAGTCGCAGATACAGCGACGGGCGCAGCATATGCACGTTGCGATACGCCGTGAGGAAGATGCGCGTCAAGTCCGTACACGCGTCGGTGCCGTCGGCATTGCATCCGCCCACGGTCATGGTGTGGATCGAGCTGACGTTGCACACCCCTTCGGCGTAATCGGCCTGGAACTTGATGAGCAGATTCTCGACGAGTTCCAATGCCTGATCATACGTGATGCTGCCGCTGTCTATATCTTTCTGATAATAGGGGTATAGAATCTTATCGATGCGCCCTGTGCCATCGCCGCCGAGCATGTAGTAGAACCAATAGGATTGGATCGCCTCGCGGAAACTCTCTGCAGGATGCGCGGGTACTTTGTTGCAGACATCCGCAATGTCGAGCAGCTCCTGCTTGCGACGCGCATCTGCCTCCTGCACGGATCGTGCGCGGCAAGCATCGGCGCAGTGGCGCGCGTACTCAATCAAGCCCTCGTGGGTACTGATGAAAGCGCGTGCGACTTCTTTGGCGTCGTCGTCCCCGATGCGCAGCAAGGTTTGGGCTTCGCGGATCACATCGAGGGATCCCTTGGCGATCAAACGCTCCCAATCGTTGCACTTGTGATTGAACGCGCCCTGCGGGGAATACAGACCTCGCGTCGCCTTCTCATGAATATCAGGGCGATCCTTGGGCGAATTCGCGGCAAATCCGTCGATATAATGATCGCCGCCGTCGGGGAGCCAATCCCAACCGGCTTGTTCGGGATCGCGCTGCCTTGCACCGACGATACACTCCCCCTCGCGTATGTACGGCGTCATGTGCGCAAACGCGTAACCGATCGCGGCGGCGTCGTATGCCGTGTCGTACAGGCGACCTGCGCGCAATGACTCGGGTGGATGGGCGGCTCGATATGTCTCTATCAGTTGGCTATACTCCGCGAACCGGCCGTAGAACTGGTTCACCGCCATGTTGGCCAATCTGTCGATTCTATGTGTACTTCCGCGAAGCGGCCTATCCTTCGCGTGGGTACGAATGGTAGGCAAACAGTTTGAACGCTTGATCACTGCCATAAGAACATCACAACCTTTGCGTTATAGTTTTGCACGTCTTTTGTACGTCTATTGTATAATAACCCACGGAAGAAATCAAGCATTTTGCGCCCCTGTTTCAGGGACGCATAGCAGTCATCTCTCGTTGAACCTCTTCATCGAGCGTTACCTACCCTTTATATTAGTTATGCTGTGATCTGTGGTTATAAGACGAACACAAACGTGGCACTTTGTCCTTCGACGCTCGTGGCGTAGATCTTGCCGCCCATGTTGTCGATGATGGCTTTGGCGATGGACAGTCCCAAACCGTAGCTTCCGTCGTACGTCCGCGACGGGTCGACTCGATAGAAGCGATCAAAGAGCTTCGATAGATGTTCTGCAGGAATGCCCTTGCCTGTGTTTTGAATCGAAAAGACCACTTGGTGTCTGACACGCCTCAACGCGATGTCGATGCTGCCACGATCGTTCGAGTATTTGATGGCGTTGTCAAACAGGATCTTCACCACCTGTGCCAACCGATCGCTTTCGCCGTTGATCATCATATCTGGCTCGATGCGCTGCGTGAGCGTCAGACCCTTTTCAAACGCGACAGCTTCCATCGAGAGTATCGCATCGCGGATGGTGTCGCTGATGTTGAACGGCAATCGTTCGGCGTTGATTTCGGCGTTGTCTGTTTTGGCGAGGTACAGAAGATCGTTCACGAGTTTGCCCATGCGGTCTGTTTCAGCCTTGATGTACTCTACCCACTTGACTTGGCTTTCTATGGTGTCGTGTCGGTTCGCGACGAGCGCATCGGTGTTGGCGTCTATGGACGCAATGGGTGTTTTCAGCTCATGGGATGCATCGGTGATAAACTGCCGTTGCTTCGTATACGCAAGCTCGACGGGCGCAATCGCCCGTCGGGCAAAGAATATGCTGATGCCAAATATAACGAAGAGCATCGCAAAGCCCATAGCGCCAAATGTAACCAAAAGCTGCGTGAGTATATGTTGCGATTCTGTGACGTCCAAAAACGATATTTTTTTGTAATCATCGATATACTCGATCTCGTAGACAACCGTGGCATCATCGTTCGCTTTCTCGCTCACGGCAATATTCCCCATCTGTGTGACTTGAAACATCCAGCGTTTGCCGCCGACGGAAATGCTGGATGTGTCTTTTTGGGTAGCCAGTGCGGAGGCCGCGGCGTTGATATACACTTCCTCCGGCATATCGACAAAGGAGTGGGTGCTGATGGGTCGACCGCCGCCGTCGACAACGACGTTGAACGACAGAGCATACTCGTCGGGTACCTCGACACGTACATTCACAACGGTATCGGAGATGATCTCCTGCGTCGTTACGGCCATGGTTGTGGATATTTTGCTTAGCTTTCTATGATTTTCGTTTTGAATATTTGTGTAAGTCATGATGTAAATCACGACAAAAGCAACTATCATCATCACGGAGATAATAGCCATATTCAGCAGTATGAATCGATTGCGCAGTTTCTTGAACATGATCATTCATCCCCTGCTTGTTTTCAAAACATATCCCAGTCCACGCACAGTTTGTATTGTGATCGTAGATTTCAAGGAACATAGTTTTTTGCGCAGAAAAGAGACGTATACCTCGACGTGGTTATCCTCGGCCTCCCCGTCAAATCCCCATAGCTTTTCTATGATGGCATTCTTGGAAACGACCAGACCCTTCATGTCTATGAGCAGCTCTAAGAGCTGACTTTCTTTCAGGGTCAACTTGTACGACTTTTTGTCGCAATAGACGTCCAACGTGTTGGGGTTGAACTCTATGTCACCACAGGACAGCAGGCCCTCGGGCAGAAGTTCGCCCCTTCTGCGTCCCAACGCGCGAAGACGCGCGAGGAGTTCCTCTGTCTTGAAAGGCTTGGACAGATAATCATCGGCGCCGCTGTCAAGCCCTTTTACTTTATCTTCGGTTTCGCCTTTGGCTGTGAGTAGTATGACGGGCGCCGTGATCTTTTGCTTCCGCAACCTCTGCAACACATCCAAACCGTTCATCTTGGGCAGCATGATGTCGAGGACGATGAAATCATAAATGGCCGAAAGCGCACAGTCGAGCCCGTATTCGCCGTCATGCGCCAGATCGACCGTATAATTGTTTTTGCGCAAAACCTGTGCTATGGCCTCGGCCATGTACCTCTCATCTTCAATAAGCAGTATCCGCATGATCTTTTACCGTCCCTGTCTTCTTTAACTGTACCACAAAACGCCAAAAAAGAATAGACATATATTATCTGAATATCTACCGTCGCATATGCCATCGGAAGCATACGCATATTGCGCAGCACGTAGCCGCCAGTCCAAGACCTGCTTGCTTGAACAGCATGATTTTGCCCTCGACGTCGCGCAGGGTCGACGTCGCGCCCAGGAACTCTTGCGTGCTGTCATACGCCTGCTCGACCAGCGACGTCCAGAACGAGAAGTCGCTCCAACGGATCGGAATCGTCCAAGCGGGCAACGCGTCCAACATGCGAGGCAACAAGGCGATGCATCCTACAACCAACAGGAAGAGTGCGAGGTTGTGCACAACGGTAAGCCTCTTCTGGCGCAATAAGCCGATGATCATAGTCATCGCATACCCGGCGAGTATGAGCAGGGGCAGCATAGCCACCATCTCGGCGACGAGCGAAACGCCGCCGCCCATCAGGATCGAATCGGGCTTGCCGAGACCCGACGCGGCGGCGTAGGCTTGCGTGTCGCCGCGGATGGCGTCGACCGAACCCCCGGACAATTCCACAGCACTCCAACGCTGGACAGTATCTCCGTCCTCGAACGACAGCAGGATCAATTCGCGCGTATCGTCGAATACGCCTCGGACGACGCGCTCCGCGCCGTCCACCTCGACGGGTTTGCCCACTGCATCTGTATTGCCCCACAGTCGCCACGCCAATGTGGTGGATACTGCGCAGCCTACGCCGTCGACAATGCCGGGCGCCGTGCCGCGCATGTATACGGTTGGCCACACCAAAGAGGCTTCGCCACTATATGAGATGCAGTCCGCGTTCACGGTGGCGTATTGGGTTGTGAGGGATGCCGTGCCTTGATGCCAGAAGGTCGGCCAAAACGACGGTTCACTGTTGTGTTCGATCGAATGCGTTCTCGCCGCGTATGCGGCCTGTCCGCTGACGGGCGTGTTGAAGCGTAGCGAGATGGGCGTATGTTGCGTACTGACTGTGCGTGCGTTGGCAAACCCGACTGCCAACAATGCACACAACAGGCACCAAAGCAATACATCCACGACGGTGGATCGCACCGCACGCGTCGATGATGCCGTTTGATTGGGACGCCCTGCTTCGAGTAGAAGTTTGCCATCTGTCATTCTGCATTCACCCGGACGCGGTCGCCGGCCTCCACGGTCTTGTTGCTGCCTGTGATGATGTTGCTGTCTCGACCAATGGGGCCATCCACAGCTGCCATACTGTCGTCTGCTGCATCGACGGTTACGGGAATCTCTACTACGGTATTCTCTGTCCCCAACACCGTACTTTTCTGTTCTACAGCGAGCAGGTAGTATCCTGCGTTGTCGGAATGCAGCGCCGATGTAGGAACGCAGAGTTCGTAGGTGTCGCGACTCTGCACAATCTGCACCTCGACCGTCTGTCCGCGCGTCCAATCGCCGCTCGGCAGGCGGATTGTAACCGAGACCTTGTTGTTCTCATTCGGCAGCGAGATGCCGGATATAACGCCGGTCACGGTTGGGTTATAATACATCGACCCGCTTCCTGTCGACACCGCACATGCGTCGCCGACCACGAGTTTTGCGGCGTCGGATTTACTCAGTTGCAACGTCGCCTCAAAACCCTTGGTACCGTCTACGAAGCGCACGACAGGCTCCTTGCTTGTCACGCTGCCCTTGGATACGACCGCCGATATATCGCCGTCAAGATTCGAGTACAGCGCACCGCCATCAATCAACAATGTTTGTAGTTGGTCGACAACGGCTTTCTGGTGGTCTATGTCTAATTTGAGAGAGGTGATGTTGATGTGATTCTGCTCGACGGCGTCGGCGACCTGTTCGGCGCTCTTGTCGTAATCCTGTTCTGCCTTGACGACGGCAGCCTCGGCGTCCTGAATCTTGCGCTGTGCGTTCAACAGAGTCTCGTTCGCCTTGGTTTGGGCGGCAGTGAGCGCGGTCTGCGCCCGCTCGACCTCTGTCTGTAGGGTCTCATCGGTCTGTTTGGCGCTCTTATCGTAATCCTGTTCTGCCTTGATGACCGCCGCCTCGGCGTCCTCGACCTTGCGCTGTGCGTTCAACAGATCGTTGTTCGCTTTGGCTTGCGCCGATGCAAGCGCAGTCTGTGCTTTTTCGATTTCGTCCTGAAGCGTCTCGGATGCTTGCCGCAAACCCTTGTCGTAATCCTGTTCTGCCTTGACAACTGAGATTTCCGCATCCTCGACCTTGCGTCTGGCGTTTAACAGATTGTCGTTGGCTTTAGACTGCGCGGCGGTCAGCATAGACAGCGCCTTCTGG
>CAYPOE010000128.1:0-6958 GCA_964412285.1 uncultured Eubacteriales bacterium
CATGCCGAACAGCTTGTTCAGTGGGCGCAGGATGCCGTCGTAGATGTTGCCGATGAGTCCGACGCCGAGCTGTAGGCTGAGCAGCGCGCCCGTACCCTCGACGGGTTCGCCGATCTTGACGCCCGTCGTGGATTCATAGACCTGAATGATCGTGCGGGCGCCCTCGATCTTGATGACCTCGCCTATGATGCGCATATGGCCTACGTGTACCATTTCGTGCATCATAAACGCATCGCTGCCCACAACGCTGATGACAGGCCCGTTGATACGTGATATTGTTCCAGTTGTCATATTAAATTCGTAAGCCTATGGCCTTGCGCACGTAATCGATGATGTAGTCGTCGCCCTTGCCGTAGCCGTGGCGGTCAGGGATCTCGACGATGAGCGGCTGCCTGCGGTTGAGCTTGATGTCCTTGATGAGCTCGGGCGCGAGGTCGGCGAGTTTGGCCGTGATGAGGATGATGCCGTTGTTCTCGTCGTCGAGCGCCGCATTCAGCGCCGATATGAACTCGACGCGCTCGTGTACGACGACGCCTTCCACACCGGCCAACCGCATCCCCGCGCGCGTATCGACGTTGTCGCTGATCAGATACATTTTCATGTGATGATATTAGAGGTTCGTCGCCGCGAACGACAGGTCGTTGCGTTCTAAGAATCCCTCGGATTCTTTGCGATAGCGCGTATCGAGCGTGAGATCGAGCTGACGCGTGCGCGCCGCGTCCATGCCGATGACGCCACCGATGTGGATCTCCGACGATACCTCGCAGACAAAGCCGAGCGCCTCGACGGCGGCCTTGCGTTTCTCGTCGCGCTGCGATAGGAGGATCACGCCGAGCCACGGCTGTGCCTTGGCGGTCTCGAGTGCGCCACCAAAGAACGCGTCGTAGTCGGGGCTGCTTGCGAACGCCTCGAGTTTCTCGCGTACGGCCTGCATGATGCGTGCGACGTACTTCTCGCGCATCGCGAGCGCTTGCTGCTTGTATTGCACTTGCAGCTTGAGGATGTTGGCGTTCTTGCTTTTCGTAATGCGCTCGATCTCGCGCTTCATGTGCGCGTAGGTCGCCTCGAGGATGCGCGTCTCTTCGATGTCGATGCGCTTCTCTTTCTTCGCAAGCGCGCGTTCCATGAGTTCGTCACGCTCTTTCGTCGCCTCGTTCATGACCACGCGCCTAAAATTTGCTAACTTTTTTTCGTCTGACATAATTGATTAACCCAAGCGACCCAGTATCATAAACGAGATGAGCAGACCATAGAGCGCGACGCCTTCCGCAAGTGCAACGAAGATGAGCGCCTTACCCATGATGGAACCGTCCTCACTGATCGCGCCGATGGCTGCCGACGCCGGGGCCGCTACGCCGATGCCTGCGCCGATGCCCGACAGACCTGTCGCCAACGCCGCGGCCAAGTAGCCGAGTCCGGCTGAGTCCATGCCACCTGCCGTCGCAGCCGCGTCAGACGCGAGTGCGGGCGTGCCGCCGAAGATGATCGAGGCCATTGCCACTAATAATAAACCAAAGAAGCTGAACAGATTGAAGCCGAGTACGGCCTTCATGCCTTGCCCGCGCATTTTGAAGCCGTAGTTCATGACGAGTGGCAGCGCGATGATGATGGATAACGCAATTACGTAAATGATAGGAATGACCCCCTTACAGAGTTGGTGTGAAGTTTAGCCGACTTTATGGTGAGGCTTAAAGGGCTTGCCGTTGCCGCTGTAGAATCGCGAGAACATCTCGTAGAACTCCAACCTGAGAACTTGGATCGCTACGAGCAGACCCTCCATGCCGATGACAAAGATGTTGCCGAGTATCAGAATCGCGTAGGACGGAACGCCCTTGGTGGATTCCACGAACATCGTGACTACCATTAACATACCCGCGTGAATCAGCGCATATGCGCCGACACGCACGAACGAGATCAGGTTGGTCACGTAGGACAGCAGTACCTCAAACATCTCGAAGAACGTCTCGAGGAAGAATGTGCCGAAGTTCTTGGGAAGCCAGTCCTTTTTGCCTTCGAGCAGCTCGGTCAGCGGTTCGCGCATGAACAGCAGGATGACGAGCAGAACCAAGATCGTCGCGTCGACCGAGATGGGGACTGCGGCGATGCCCAGCGTGACTTCAAGAATCGTGAAGATCAGCAGCCAGAAGAACAACAGGCCGCAGAGTCCGTTTGGCGAGAATAGGAAGTCGCCCCAATGCTTCTTACGCGCGGCGTTGTACATGTTGAGGATCATGCACATCGAGATGATCACCGCGCCCCATCCCACGGCGTAGAGCAACGTGTTCGTCATGTCGCCGTTAGAGTGCATGGGTTTGTACCAGAGCGTGGGTAACAGTTCCTCGTTGCCGAGGATCGAGCCGAATAAGAAGCCGAATACGGTTGCACAAGCGCCGGCCATCATGAGGATCTGCCCGATGAACGAACCCTTCTTGACCTTCATAAAGAGTCCGAACAGGAACAGCGCGACGCCATGCGCGACGTCGCCGTACATGAAGCCGTACATCAATGTATACGTGATGCCGAAGATGATCGTCGGGTCGACCTCGCTGTAAGCGGGGATGCCGTACATCTCGACGAAGCCCTCGAACGGCGCGAACAGCTTGGGATTCTTGAGCCGCGTGGGCGGCGTGATGTTGTGGACGCTCTGCACGTCCTCGATGAGCAGCGTGACGTTGGGCAAGTCTTCAATCTTTTGCTGCAACGCGTAGACGTCGCGCTCGGCGACCCAGCCCACGAGGTAGAAGCACTCGCCCGTGTGTGCCGCATATCGGCGGCACTCGTATACGTCGTGCAGGTACTTGGCGCGTTTGTACGCGCGCTCGATGTCGGGCTTCTCTTTTTGGAGCAGCAATCCGCGCTCGCGCTTCAAGTCTTCGATGCGCTGTTCGAGCGCGCCGACCTCTGTGCCCATGCGTTCAATCTCTTTGATGGGTATGCCGCCCGCCCGGTCGGATATGCGTACGCGTTTGAAGTAGAGCGACGCGAAGATCGAATCGACCTTCTCTGAAATCGACGTCGGCGCGAAGTAGACGCCGAATACGTTGTCTTTGTCCTCGTCGAGCCGGAAGAAGAACGCGTTGTAATCGCCGAGGTACGAACCCAGCTTGACGTAGCTATCCTTGGGCATCTGCCCAAATCGTACTTTGATATACTTAAAGTGAAACAGTGAATCCAATTCGACGTCGATGTGTGCGATGGGTTGTAGCTGATTGAGGATCGCGCGATCCTCGTCGAGCTGGTGCTCAAGCTCCTCGCGTTTGGTGTGCTGCGACGACAGCGTGAGGAGTAGCGCGTCGGTATAGCGGCGTATGGCCGCGGGGTCGGCGTCGGGACAACATTCAAACGGCACGTCCAACGATACGCCGGCCTCCTCGGCGATGTTCGTAAGGTTTTGCAGCAGGTCGCGGTACGGGTTCTCGTCGTCGAAAGGGTACAGCCCCGCCACATTGTTGAATATATCGAAGGCGTTCTCCATGTGTATGTCGGAGCCGAGGATATATTTGCCCACCACGTCGTCAAACTCGTCGATCAGAGCAATGACGTTGATGAGTTTCATGGTCTCAACAGCCAAACGTATCGCCCCCTTTGAATCGGCCGACGCGCAGGGCAACAGTCTTTGTCTTAGTAACCAATATACTGTCCTCCCTTGCGTCTGATCAGGTAGCGTGTAATCTCGTTCATATCTAAGCTGTACCGTACCCCCTCGATGATTTTAATCAAGTTCTCGATCTCGGCCTGCTTGATGTGCAGGTAAGATATGACCTTGGCAATCGTAAATGGCTTTTTTATATATAACTGCTCACAGATGTGAAACAGGTATTGGTTGACGTTCTGCTCGTGAAAGACCGATGGGTCTTTCGTGAACACGTCGCTGTAGTAGCTGTCCGCAAACGCGAGCGCCAATCCCGTGGTACCGTCCGATTCGATGAAGCGCACGATATCCGAACGCTTGAGCTTATATCGCACGGGGATCAGATACGCGTAGATGATCTCTTTTGCGGCGTTGTAGTAGTTGATGCAACGAAAGATCCAGAGCATATTCAAGAGGTCGATGTGCGTGCCGATGATCTTCATTACGCACGCTTTGTCCTCGCCTGTCAGACTGCGTTTGATCAGGCTCCAGATCGTCTTGTAGTAATAGATGTCGAGCGTGATCTCGATCTCGAACATATTGACCGTATCGTTCGCCGCAAAATTCATCAGCAGCCTGTGATACGGCGTACCGCTCAAACGCTTGATGAAGTCGGGGATCGTCTTACAGCGTACGAGCGCATCGGGATCGATGCTCATGCGGCGTTTGAAGTAGTCGGGCGTGTAGAGCGGACTGACGAACTCGCTGTCGCTGTTGATCGAACGCATGATGAGTTTGATCGTCGAGATCTCGAACTCAATCGTGTAGATCTTCATGAACGCGTGCGCCGAACCCTGCATGAAGTGCGATAGCTTCTCGATCGCGCCGGACGCCGCCGTGCGCACATACTCTTCGAGTTCGCCGCGATGGACGCTGTACTCGCTTACGCCCGAGAGCACCTCGCCGTACACCGTATTGTGCTTGAGGTACGCCGCCACCTCGCCGACGTTGTTCTTGTGCAGCAACGCGTTGTAGTCATTGGAGTCGAGCAGATACTTCGACAGCGCGCTGACCTTGGCAAAACTCGCTACGTATGCCGTATTCATTGTACGCCCTCGATGATGCGTCTGGTGATCGCGTCGATGAGTCCGTCGACGCTCTGTTCCCACGCGGCTTCGGCTTCTTTAAGCATCTTGGCGTAGGTGATTTCATTCTGCGCCATGACGCGCTTGTCGTCCTCGAGCTCCTTCTGGCGGATCTGCGCCAGTTTGGCCTCGGCGTCGCGGCGATACTTCTCCTCGATCGCGGCAACCTCGCGCGCGATCTCATCGTTGATGCCCGCCTCGACCTGTTCGGCCTCGCGCGTGATGGACTGCGCGGTCTGCTCGATTTGTATGATCTTGTTGATGATGTCTTCCATAACAGTTATGAGTTCAGAGGCCAGAGGCCAGCATGGGTGAACGGTTTACCGGGTTTATGTGATTCGAGTACGAGTATGATACGATAAAATCCATAAGTAAGTAAAGCTATTATGTCCGATTTTGCGAAATGTTTGTGTGAATATTATACCATACTGATCAAAAATGTGTATGTGTGTTTTTTACATGATTTTATCACGAAATATCACGAAAAATATAAATCATGTATCAGTCGACGTCAGTTGCGCAATCCGCAGAGCGGCGCGGGGAATCGACCGCCGCGTTTGATCAGGCGTTCGCTGCCGTAGCCGTTGACGGGCATGACGATCGCCGTACCCAACAATCCGCCGAATTCGACTGTATCGCCAACGGAGTAGCCGTACGCAGGGATGATGCGCACCGCCGTCGTCTTGTTGTTGATCACGCCGATCGCGGCCTCGTCCGCGATGATCGCGGCGAGCGTCGCCGACGGGGTATCGCCGGGTACTGCGACCATGTCGAGTCCGACCGAACAGACGGCCGTCATCGCCTCGAGTGTCGACAACGACAGCGCGCCGGCCTCGACCGCATCGATCATCCCCACATCCTCGCTAACGGGGATGAATGCACCCGACAGTCCGCCGACGCGGTTCGTTGCCATGACGCCGCCCTTCTTGACCGCGTCGTTGAGCATTGCGAGCGCGGCCGTCGTACCGTGCGTACCCGCACGCTCGACGCCCATCTCCTCGAGGATGTGCGCGACGCTGTCGCCGACCTTCGGCGTCGGCGCGAGCGACAGGTCGACGATGCCGCAGTCGACGTCCAATCGCTTCGCAGCTTCTTGCAGGATCAGCTGTCCCACGCGCGTGATGCGGAACGCCGTACGTTTGATCACGTCGGTGAGTACTTCAAACGGTGCGTCAGGGTATCGCGCGATGGCCGAGCGTACCGCGCCCGGGCCGGATACGCCGACATTCAGCGCACACTCCCCCTCTCCTGCGCCGTAGAACGCGCCTGCCATAAACGGATTGTCCTCGACAGCATTCGCGAATACGACGAGCTTGGCACAGCCAAGTCCGCCTGATTCGCGCGTGCGGTACGCGAGGTCGAGCAGAATATCGCCCATGTGTGCGCACGCATCCATGTTGAGACCCGCGCGCGTCGTCGCGATGTTGACGCTCGAGCAGACGCGCCGCGTCGCCGACAGCGCCGATGGGATGCTATCGATCAGCACGCGGTCTCCGTGCGTATAGCCCTTGTGTACGAGCGCGGTAAAGCCACCGATGAAGTCCACGCCGGTGGCGTCGGCAGCTTTGTCGAGCGCGGCGGCAAACGGCGTGTAGTCGTCGGCGTGGGTGGGTTCGGCGATGAGCGAGATGGGCGTGACGGAGATGCGCTTGTTGATGATGGGCACGCCGTAGGTCGCCTCGAGTTCGTCGCCGACGGCGACGAGCCGTTCGGCACGTTTACAGATTTTGTCGTACAGCTTGCGGCACGCGGCGTCGATGTCCGGGTCGGCGCAGTCGCGCAATGAGACGCCCAACGTAATCGTGCGTATATCGAGGTTATCCTCGCGGATCATGCTGAGGGTCTCGGTGATGGAGTGAGTCGAATGAGTAGAGAGCATGGCATTCCTGTCCGTAAAACCGATGGGTCGAATGTATCGTATCAAATCTATTTCCTATTATACAGCAACTCGCAGGCAAATACAAGATGTATCTTTTGCGAAGTACGACGAGCGCGCGAATACACGAACCTATGGGCCGAACGCCAGCGCGGTCGGCGTAGCATTTGCCAAATTTCTCCGATGATTGCAAGATCAACCTACGACCCGCCCAATCGCTTTATCAATAGGTTTATCCTGTTTGCCTTTGTCTCTTCTTTCTTCGCGCTCTCTATGTGATGGATCTGTTCGCGTTTCAAATAATCCGGCTGTTTTTGAAATTGTTCCAATACGTCGGCATCTTTTAGGGTGTTCTCGATGTGAATC
>CAYPOE010000129.1:0-6934 GCA_964412285.1 uncultured Eubacteriales bacterium
CATATGGATCTCAATGATAATATGATCAAGTTGGCGCGCACGGGCAATCTGGTTCCCATAGATGACCTCATGGAGCCGGGCGACCACTACGACTCCAACATCCTGCCGCAGACGCGTGAGCACCTCAAGGCCGAGGGCGTATTATATGGTGTTCCGAACTGGGCGCGCAAGGGTCCGACGGGCGGTAACGACGTATGGATGTACAGTAAATATCAGTATGAACAGGCGGGTTCCCCTTCCTTAAAGACGTTTGAGGACTTGTATGCATATGCTAAGAAACTCAAAGAATCCGTACCCAAGACATACCAAGGCGCCGATGCGCTTCCCTTTATGACAGGCGAAACGGCCGACGGTCTGAAGTTGATTCGTGGCTTCTATCGTTCATTCGGCGGCGCCAACACAGCTGACCTCTGGACGGCGCGTATAGATGGCAAAGTGCAGTCGGTCTTCCGTGACCCCGTATGGCGTGCGGCTACGGCTGAACTCAACAAGTGGTATCGTGAGGGTTTGTTCTCTGAAACATTGCTCACGGATTCTCCAGATCAGACAAATGAAAAACTGTCCACAGGTCGCGCCGGCTTACTCTGGTACGATCATTCCCAGGATTCTGTCAATCGTTTCAATCAGATCTTAAAAGAGACCACAGGCGGCGCGGATGAATATATCATCCTCACAGACCCGGTCTATCCGCCGCAAAAGGATGCCAGTGTCGTCTATGCTGACGAGAAGCAGACGCCGGGTGGCGGCCAGTTCCTCATCACCAAGAAGGCGAAGAATCCGCAGCGCATCTATGATCTGACCACATTCATGCTGTCCAAAGAGGGTTCGATCAACATGATGTACGGCCCCAAGGGTGGTATCTGGGATGAGCTTGATGCGGACGGCAACCCCATCTTAAAGACGCCGGAATCCAAGGTACCGTCGGAAGAGAAGGATCGTTTGGGCATATGGTTCTGGGCGCAGCCCGGTCACGCAGATAACGTTGACTTCACCAAGTTCGCTGTTAACGCGGCACAAAAGCCCGAAGACAAGGATTGGGTTGTCACGACACAGTCGGAAGTCCTGACGCCGATCATGTTCGTCACCGACGAATACGTAGGTTTCAACACCCTCATCGACCCGCAGTCCGACCTCGGCGTCAAGCGTACGCTCATCGCCGATACCCTCAAGGCTGAGTTCCCCAAGATCATCATGGCGAAGAGCGACGAGGAATTCAGCACGCTGTATGATAATCTCGTCAAGTTCCTCGACACCAATGGCATGAAAGAGATCGAGGCCGAGTACGACAAGAAGTATCAAGAGAACGTCGAGATTCAGGGCTTCACTGCATATCCCAACAAATAAGCACGACTTATAATACAAAACCGCTGTCGCAATAGCGACAGCGGTTTTGTATATTTGCGTATCTTGAGATCTTACTTCTCGAGTAAAACTTGAATCTCGTCGAGCGTGTCGCCATAGCGTTCTGTCAGCGCCTCGGTCATATCGGGTGAGGCGATGTCGATGCCCACGATTTGGAAGATATCTGCCGTACTCATACTGTCGCCCGCGGCGAGGAAATCAAGATAATTTTGTACTGCGTCGGCGTCGCCCGACGCAATATCATCGACGATGTTGCAAGCGTAGGAGAGAGACGTCGCATACTGGTATACATAGAAGTGATAGTAGAAATGCGGTATACGCGACCAACCGTACGCATCGGCGTCGAGGGCGGTGAAGTCAGGGCCGTAGAACTCTTGGATTAAGCCCTTCCACAACTTGGCCAACTTCTCGGGATGCAGTACGCCGCCATCTTCGACGATGTGGTAGATGTCCTCCTCAAACGCGGCGAAGAAGCTCTGTCTGAAGAACACACCGTTGAATAGCTGCGCCTCCTCGTTGAGGAACGCGAGCCTTTCGGCGTCTGTCGTAGCGTTTTTGATCATGTAATCGGACAGCAACAACTGATTGAGGATGGATGCGACCTCGGTGACGAATGTGCTGGGATTGCTGTTATACAACGTCTCCTGAGCTTGTAAGCTCATGGTCTGGTTGATCGCGTGTCCCAACTCGTGCGCTAGGGTAGATAAACTTTTGTAGTCATCCATGTAATTGATCAACACGATGGCATGATCCGGCGCGGACATAGAGTATGCGCCCGATTGCTTACTGGCCTTGGGATACGCGTCGATCCAGCGTTCCTCGAATGCGCGGTCAATCATCGCGACATAGTCCGAACCCAATGGGGCGAGCGCCTTTTTGAGTATCTCGCGCGCCTCGTCATACGTATACGTCGTGTCTATGCCGTTGCCAAGAGGCAGGTATAGGTCGGAATTGTATACTTGATCCAAACCAAAGTGATCTTTGAGTAACTTGATGTACCTGTGATGCGCAGGCAACGCTTGCTTCGCACTCTGCATCAACGCGTCGTACGTCGCCACAGGTATTTCGTTGGCGTCGAGCGCACTCTGTAAGGAGGAATCATAGTTTTTGAGCGCAGCCAACGTTACGTTGGTCTTGATGAGTATGTTCAACGTTTGCGCCAATGCATTCTGATGCCGTGCATATGCACCCAACAGCGCCTCGTGTATCTCTACGCGTTTTTGTTGGTCCTTCTCCGCAAGCAAGAATTTAAGTACTGTATTCTCATCCACCGTAACGGTTTTGCCATTCGACAGAGTCACCTTGAGCCAATCCATATCCCCATAGACGAGCTTGGAGTATGCGTCGTACGGATCGAACGATAGGGACAATGCCTCGATGGTGGACTCCGCATCGACCGAGGGTTGGTGCTGCAAGCTGTTTTTGATACGGCACAGCTGGTTGCGATAAGGGGCCAGACTGCTGCTGGAGAGCAGCTTGTTCCAGAAATCGTCGGGCTTATCCTTGATTTGAATGAACGCGATGGTATTTGTGCTGCTCAAGGCCATAGAGTACGACTGCAACATCCTTTGCAGTTCCATTGCCTCGGTGTTCGTCCGGTCTATAGAACTGAGCGCCCTGATGTAGCAATCCACTCTCCACAACGTGCGATTGATCTCCTCGCAGGCGTCTAAATATTTCTTGACGCTCGAAATTGTATCGATGTTAC
The DNA here is from genome assembly GCA_964412285.1 of uncultured Eubacteriales bacterium. GTDB lineage: Bacteria > Bacillota > Clostridia > Monoglobales > CAYZNM01 > CAYZNM01. The sequence continues at coordinate 3,071 of CAYPOE010000129.1, forward strand.
TGGCCAACTTGGACAACGCATGGATGGGTTGCTTGCAGCTCTCAATCGCTTGTATGGCGGCTTCTTTATTAGCAAAGAGAAAGGTCAGATCCCAATCCCGAGCCGACGCGTCGTCGGCCGCGTATGTTGGTATACCCAACAGTCCAAGGCATAGGGTCGCGACGACTGCTATGCAAATCACGCGTCTCAACCTGATACATCTAACTTTGTTCATAGTACCCCCTGTTTGTATGGATTTTACACCCTTATCCTGTACGACACAAGCATTCGGGTGATGAACTGTATTATATCACAAAACTTATAGACTGTAAATGATTATAATTCGTGGAAACGCTACAAGCATTGGACGAGGGCGGTTGATTTTCCCCGTACAGTACTGTATAATGAACGCAAGAGCAACGTCTGTTCCGTCAGACGAAAGGGGGGATTTTATGCATTATTGTGAGAACTGCAAAATCGTGTTTGAGAACGACCGCTGTCCTGCATGTCTTTCGGCGAATGTACGCGACGTCGTGGCAGAGGACTTGGTATTCTTAATCGAACAGGATGTGATTTGGAGCGGTATGGTCGAGGATCTGTTGAAGCAGAACGACATTGCGTTTCTGTCCGCGAGCAATGTCGGCGCGGGATTGGCCATGCGAACAGGACACTTCAACGAATGCTTCCGCTTCTTTGTTCCGTACGAGAAGTTCGCCCAAGCCAAAGAGTTGATGGACGCCGTTTTTACTGCGGTCGAGGAGGATCCATCGTAACGTGCGACGCATCGGACATATATACAATCCCGTACATTTATGATACAATAGATCAACATCAACATAAGGAGGCCGTATGAAACAAAAGGACTACATCACACCGCGTTTCCCGCACTTGATCCACGGCGGTGACTATAACCCCGACCAGTGGCTCGACCGACCTGATATACTCGAACGTGACATAGAACTCATGAAGCGATCGGGCTGCAACGCCATGTCCGTCGCCATCTTTGCGTGGGCAGCACTCGAGCCTGAAGAGGGCGTGTACAACTTCGAGTGGCTCGACGACGTCATCGGGCGCATGTACGATAACGGCATCTATACAATCCTCGCGACGCCGTCGGGCGCACGTCCGCGTTGGATGAGTGAGAAGTATCCCGAGGTATCGCGCGTCAGTCAGACGCTGCATCGCGAACTGCATCGCGGTCGGCACAATCATTGCTACAGTTCGCCCGTGTACCGCGAGAAGGTCAAACAGATGAACACCAAGTTGGCAGAGCGGTATGCGTCTAACCCTGCCGTGATCCTCTGGCACCTGTCCAACGAGTACGGCGGCGACTGTCACTGCCCACTCTGCGAGAACAATTGGCGCGAGTGGCTCAAGAAGAAGTACGGCACAGTCGAGAACCTCAACAAGGCGTGGTGGCTGTCGTTCTGGAGCCAGAGTTACCAGAGTTGGGATCAGATCCACCTCGGCAGCGCATTCATGGAAGAGGGTCGCCGTGCGCACCTCAACTATCCTGAATGGCAGCGGTTCGTATCGGACATGACCGCCGACTTCTGCAAGTGGGAGGCCGATGCAGTCAAGGCTGTCAATCCCGACATCCCCGTCACAGCCAACCTCATGCTGTACTTCAACCAACTCAACTACTATCGTCTGAGCGAGTCCATCGACGTCGCGTCGTGGGACGCGTACCCGTGGTGGCATAGCGGCGACGACAATACCGAGATCGCGATCAACATCGGCTTCTACCACAACTACATCCGTTGCTTGAAGCATCGCCCGTTCATGTTGATGGAATCCACGCCGTCCATGACTAACTGGCAGCCGGTCAGCAAACTCAAGCGTCCGGGTATGCACATGCTGTCGAGTATGCAGGCCGTCGCACACGGTTCGGACAGTGTACAGTACTTCCAGTGGCGCAAGAGCCGCGGCAGCTTTGAGCAGTTCCACGGCGCAGTCGTCGATCACTACGGCGGCAGCGATACGCGGGTATTCCGCGACGTCGCCGAGGTAGGTAAGAGACTTGGCGCATGGGACGAACTCTGCGGCACGACGGTCAAGTCCGACGTATGCATCCTCTACGACATCGAGAACCAGTGGGCGATCGAGTCGTCGGCCGGGCCGCGCAACTGCGGCGTAGGCTATCACCGTGCGCTCATGGATATGTACCGCCCGTTCTGGCAGATGGGCGTCAACGTCGATACCGCGAGCGAGGAGTATGACTTCTCGGGCTATAAGCTCGTGGTCGCACCCATGCTGTTCATGATCCGCCCGGGCTTTGCGGATAAGATCAAGGCGTTCGTCAAGAATGGCGGTACGTTTGTAGCGACATACTGGACGGGTATCGTGGGCGAGACCTGCCTCGCGTTCCTCGGCGGATTCCCGGGAGAACTCGGCGACGTACTCGGCATCTGGAGCGAGGAGATCGATGCGCTCTACGACGGCCAGACCAACACCGTCGTACCCGCGACGGGTCTGCTGACCCGGTCGTACACAGCGTCGGAACTCTGCGACCTGATCCATGCCAAGACGGCCAAAGTACTTGCGACGTACGGCGACGACTTCTACGCGGGACGTCCCGCGTTGACTGTGAACGAGTACGGCGATGGTAAGGCGTACTACATCGCGTCGCGCAATGATGCCGACTTCCACCTCGACTTCTTCAAGCATGTCGTAGAAGAGGCGGGTATACAGCGCAACCTTGACACGGCATTGCCGCACGGCGTGACGGTCACGACGCGTACCGATGGCGATACGACCTATCGGTTCGTGCAGAACTTCAATGGCTATCCTGTGACGATTGCGCTGCCGCAAGCCTATACGGTACTCGACGACGGTTCGACCGTGCAGGGTGATTTGCAGTTGGACGGCTATAGCATGGTTGTGTTGAGGTAACGTTGATCTTTTGCCCTCCTCAACCTTTTGGGTTGCCTTCTCTGTGTAAGGGCAGCCTATAGAGGTTGAGGAAGGTCTCTATTATCCCTACTCACTGAATATGGAGCAGAAATATGTTTGAAGATATACTCAAACTGATAGATCAAGAAGTGGCCGCGGGCAGCGACTTCAACAGTGCATCGGCTAAGTTAGAGAGATACGTGAATCAAGATACGAATTTTCTGGATACCTTAACGCAAATCGGCACGATACCTGAATCCATAGAGCATGATTCGACGGCAGAGAAGCTGTTTTCAAAAGCCTCGGATGCCGTTCTGTCAAGAGCGTTCAGAGAGGTGGGATTAAAGTCTACGGTGATCAGAGAGCGCAGTGGTTCGGCAGATGTTCTTGCTGAATCACAAATATTTGGTTATACGCTGGTTGCAGACGCAAAGACATTTCGGTTGAGCAGAACAGCAAAAAACCAAAAGGATAATAAAGTTGCTGCTTTGTCTGGTTGGAGGAAGGGTTGCGATTATGCGATTCTTTGTTGTCCTTATTTTCAATACCCCAGACGCAATAGCCAGATATATGAACAAGCATCAACGCATAATGTATGTTTATTAAGTTGGGAACATTTGGCATTTCTTGTGGCAAATGGCATAAGAGAAAGTGCGGACATGAATTTGTCTCAAATATGGAATTTTAGTTTGTTGCACTCAGAAGCACACCCGTTGTCTAACAGAAGAAAGTGTTCTGCAGGCGAATTCAATAAATTTTTTCTTACCGTCATCTCGAGCGTTCGTATCACTGGTTTGAAACGCAGTTGGTCAGTAATATCGGACCCAAACAGCAAAAGAAATCTCGCTATCAAGATTTGGCGCCATGGGAAACACATTTTGTCGATCTTGATGTTGGCTGGAAATCCCCGATTGTTGGCAAGATGCTGCGTGACTCGCAAATTCGCCAGCGTTACGGCGTCAATGTTGTGGCTATTCAACGCGGGCCGAATGC
>CAYPOE010000130.1:0-6913 GCA_964412285.1 uncultured Eubacteriales bacterium
CTCCCTGTTCGGCGCACGCGAAGATGTTGGCGTAGACCGAGTGCGTATGGATCACCGCGTTCTTGAGGATCGCGTGGAATCCCGCCTCGACCGACGGGCGCAGCTGGCTCGCGCCGACGGTATACTGCGCGACGGCGGCCTTGGCTTCGGCCTCGTAATCTTTGCCGTCGTCGGTCGACGTGATGCCGTTATAGTATGTGCGGATGCCGCTGTAGTCGAGCGTGACGTAGCCGTTCTCCGCGTCCATGTCGCCGATGCGGACGCCCGACGCCTTGACGGCCATGACGCCGTCCTGCTTCACGGAGATGTTGCCACCGCCGCCCTGCACGTAGTCGTAGCGGCCGCCGACCGCGTCGGCAATGGTTTTGATGCCTTGGAACATAAAGTCCTCCACAAAATGAAGTGCATGAAGTGCATGATGCATGAAGTGCATTTAAGTACGTATGAAGCGTAGATCAAAAATATGCAATCCCCGCGCTACAGTCGTAGCCCAATCTCGTACGCCTGCCGCGTAAACGCGTCGAAACGTTGGTTGCGCAACTGGAGGGTCTCGCCGCCGCGCGACATGCCGTCGAATACGATCATGTCGCTCGATCGCGCCCGCGCCGCGATGCGGTCGCCGAGCATGACGGTTTTCATCGCGTCGACTTGTTCGCGGCGGATGGCGTCGGTCAACCGACCGCCCATCGTCACGAGGCACAGCGCCTTGTCGAGCGTGCGCATCCGCGCGTCGTCGCCGTACGCAAAGCCGTACGTCCATACGCGCTGAAACCAGCCCGTGAGTAGCGCGGGCGCTTCCGTCCAGAATACGGGGTAGATGAATGCGATCACGTCGCAGCGGTTGATCTTGCGCTGTTCGGCGACCACGTCGTCGGGTACGGGCAGGTCGCAGTCGTAGAACGCCTCGCGCGCGTATTCGCGCTCCGATAGCGTGGGATCGAATCCCATCGCGTAGAGGTCGGATACCTCGTAGGCGTGACCCGCGTCCGCTACGCCGCGCACGAACGCGTCGCACACGGCGTGGGTGAAGCTGTTGTCACTCGGGTGACAGTATACGATGAATACGTTTGCCATGCCAAGCTCCGTTTGCCGTCGGCGACCTCATTGGTTGCGCTCGTAGATCGCGCTGAGGCCGATCAGCAGCAAGTCTTCGTTATATACGACGTCGTGTTCGCAGTACGGCACGACGCGATGCGCATAGCCGCCCGTCGCGACGATTGTCGCAACGGGGCCGAGGTGCGCGGCGTAGCGCGTGATCATCCCGTCGAGTAGCGACGCGTTGCCGTAGATGATGCCCGACGACATCGAATCAACCGTGTTGGTGCCGATGACGCGGCGCGGCGGCGAGAGTCCGATCTGCGGCAATTGCGCGGTACCGCCCGACAGTGCGTCGAGCATGATGCGGATGCCGGGTACGATGGAGCAGCCGATGAACGAGCGGTTCTTGTCAATTGCGCCGATCTTGGTCGCCGTACCCATGTCGATCACAATCGCGGGCAGCGGGTAGAGGGAGACGGTGCCGACGCTCGTCGCGACGAGGTCTGCGCCGAGCTGCGACGGATTGTCGATCAGGATGTTGACGCCGCTCTTGACGCCGGGTCCGACCATGAGCGGCTTGAAGCCGAACAGCGTCGTGACGGCCTCTTCGATCGTAGCCGAGAGTTGCGGCACGACGCACGATACGATGCCGCCGGTAAGCTGCGCGTAGTCGAACCGATACAGCTGCAACAGATGCAGCATGGATAGCGACAGCTCGTCCGAGGTGTAGGCCCGGTGGGTGGACAGTCTGCCCACAAACGCGGGCTTGCGACCGTCCAACACGCCGACCGTGATGTTGGTATTGCCGATGTCTATTGTCAGGATCATAGTCGCTGAGGTCACTTGATCAGATTGGCGGTTTTGACAGCCTTGATCGCGGCCGAGCATACGACGACGGCGATGATCGCCTCGGGTATGCCGCTCGTGAGGACGGTGAGTCCGAGCGCGCCGACCATGGCTGCGTAGCCCATGCCGAGCGCGTCGGCGTAGGCGTTGCCGAAGAACAGCCAGATGAAGCCGAGTACGCCGAGCGTATTGCAGAGGCTGCCGACGAACGCGGGTACGCCGTACTTGATGAGTCCGTACTGGCTCTTGTGATGCAGCGCACCCGTGAGCAGTCCCGCCATGAGACCGCCGAGCGTGCGCGGTACGAAGCAGACGACGAGGCTCCAGAGGCTGCCGCCCATGCCGCCGATGCCGTAGAACGGCGTGAATACGAATGCGATGATGGGGAGCGGGGGCATGTACGTCCAGATCAAGAAGCTGAATAGTCCTGCCAAAAAGCCCATCAACGCGCCCGCGCCCGCACCCAGTGCGAGTCCCGTCATGATGACGGGCAGCATCATCAGCGTCGCGACGATGGGGCCGATCGCGGGCAGTGAGCCGAGCGGTGTGAAGCACACCAAGGCTTCGAGTGCGAGTAGGATTGCGAACTGCGTGAGTACAACGGTCTTCCCTTTCATAAAGATCCTCCTGCTGCCATTCTTATATGAAGATACGGCGCATATTTAACCGGCCGAGGGCGGTCTGTCCGAGGACATGATTTCGCTTGCCAAGGGCGCGGTTATACTGTATTATATCATTATATCTATGTTATGTAAAGGCATGTTTTGGGGCTGAAAATTTGGGTAGAAATTGGGGATAAAAATAATCAAAAATAATCAAAATGTAACCGCTTTGTAACGCCTATACGGTATAATTGGTGTATAAAGAATATTATCTTTGCTTGCGAAAGCATGGATGATCATAGACTGCACCGACAGCCGAAACGGAGGAGGTTTGGTATGAAACTCGTGTTAAAGAAAATGGTCGTCATCGTTACCGCGATCGCGATGATTCTGGCGTTCAACCCGTTTACGGCATGGGCGCAATCACAGGAGATATCGATAGACGTGATTGATCCTGAGACGGGCGAAGTAGTCGACGTCACTGTGTATGCATTACAAACAGAGGATACAACTACGGGCGTCGATGTATATAAAGATACGGATGATACGGACGACGCCGACAAGTACATCACGAACGTACACAGTGAGGCGGGCGATCCCGACGGCAAGAACAGCATCACAGTGACCAACGTCACTGATTTGGTTACAGAGGGTACCACATCCAATCCCGATAACGATAACGGCAAAGGTTCCAAAGACGGTCTCGCGGTTGGTTCGATTCCGAATCATGGCGAAGGCGAAGACGCCACGGATGGCGGTTGGCAGCACTACCACCAAGATTCCGACGCCAAGGCTTTCGATGAAGAGACGTGGAACACCGGCATCTATACGGGCGGCGGTTATGAAAAGGAATGGGTCGACGGCGAATTGGTATGGGTCAGAGATGACGAGAACCAAGACAAGATGGACGCCATGACCGAAATGGGTGCGGAGAAGATCTGGGAAGCCAATCAGAACGATCCCGAAAAAGGCGGCGTCAACAATCCGACACGCGGCGACGTCATCAAGATCACGCAGGAATTCACCATCACGGGTGAAGTGACAGATGTTTCTTCGTTCAACATCGTGGGCGACAATGCATACATCGTGTTCCTCAACGGCAGGTACATCGGCAAGTCGGATACATTGAGTGATCCCAACAATATCGTGGGTCAATATCTGACGGGTGAAAACGCCCTCACCGAGGAGCAACTTTTTGAACAAGGACTGTTCCGAGAATTGTTCGGCGATTTGTCCGAGAAGTACGTTGACTGGACGGGTTGGCAGAAAGTAGACAGTATGTCGGTCACGGATGTGATCAGCAGCGGTCTGAACACGTTGGTCATCTACGCGATCAATGAGAAATTCACGCCGGACGATAAGACACTGGCCGATACAGAAATACACAACCACGACGGCGACGAGAACTGCAATCCTGCATTTGTCATGTGGGGCATGTCGGTTCGATCAGAGGATGTTTCTTCTGGTAGCGGAGACGGCGACGGAGACGGCGACGGAGACGATGGCGATACCGGCGGCGGCGGTGATACCGATGATGACGATGACACCGATGACGATGACGATGACGATGACGACACCGATGACGGTGATACCGATGACGACGACACCGACGGTGATACCGACGATGACGACACCGATGGCGATATAGAAGAAGAAACCCAAGAGGATCCCGATCCTACGGTCGACCCTGAGTCCACATCCCAACCCGAGCCTACTGCGGTTCCTACATCCGCACCGGAGTTCGATACACCTGTAGTCCAACAGCCCGCGCTCGTAGCTGAGTCGCGTACGGCTCCCAACGTCGTTCGTACGGCACGTACGGCCGCCGCTCCGCAGACCGTGATCGCCGATGCACCCACTCCGTTGGCCTACGCATCCGCCCCGGTTGAGACAGAATCCGAGGAAGAGGTAGAAATTCAGGATCTGCCTACCCCGATGGCAAATGCAGAGCCTACGGATAAGCCGGAGGAAGTAGAGTTACCCGACCAGCCTGTACCGTTGGGCGGTTCGCCCTATACAGGCGGTCAGAGCAACACCATCCTTATCGTCCTGCTGCTTGGCGCATTGGCGGTACTGCCCCTGTTAGCCAAGAAGATTCTGGGCAAGTAAGACGCGTAAAATAAATCGGTGTATTCATACACCTGAACTACATGTACTCGAAAAAGATCCGGCATCCCCTGCTGGATCTTTTTTGTAGCACTTTACATATGGCGCATTATTGGGTATAATAGAAGAAAGCCGCGCATCGTGATTTGCAGCGGCATAGTCTGACGCCCCTCGTACGCTTGTTTTGTACGCCAATCTTTTTGACACAGGATAAATATCATGCGACTACAACTATTCAGCGGTAACGCACACCCTGCACTCGCGTCCGACATCGCGCGCGTCATCGGCGTCAACGTCGGTGAGTCTGTCATCACGCGATTCTCCGACGGGGAGATCAACATACGCATCGATGAATCCGTGCGCGGCTCCGACGTATTCGTCGTGCAGAGCCTGTCCGCGCCCGTCAATGAGCACATCATGGAGCTGCTCATCATGATCGACGCGCTGCGCCGCGCGTCGGCGCGGTCGATCACCGCCGTGATCCCGTACTATGCCTACGCGCGGCAGGATCGCAAAGCCAAGGCGCGCGACCCCATCTCCGCCAAACTCTTGGCGAATCTGCTGCAGGCCGCCGGCGTATCGCGCGTACTCACGATGGATCTGCACGCGCCGCAGTTGCAGGGGTACTTTGACATCCCTGTCGACCATATCCTCGGGGTACCGCTGTTCACGCAATACTTCTCCACGCAGTTGCACACATTCGCCGATCCCGTCGCAGTATCGCCCGACGTCGGCAGCGTCAAGCGGTGTCGACAGTTCGCCGACCGTATGCGACTGCCCATCGCAATCATCGACAAGCGTCGTCCCAAGCCGGGCGAGAGTGAGGTACTCAACATCATCGGCGACGTACGTGACCGCGACATCATCATCGTCGACGACATGATCGATACGGCGGGTACGCTCTGCAACGCGGCGGTCGCGTGTCGCGAGGCGGGTGCGAAGCGCATCGTCGCGTGTGCGACGCACGGCGTACTCAGCGGCGAGGCGATGCGTCGCATCGACGACAGCCCGATCGATACCGTGCTGCTGCTCGATACGATCGACGTCAAGCATACGTCGCCCAAACTTCAGGTGTTATCATCTGCGAAGATCATCGCCGAGGTCATCATGCGCATCTGCGAGAATGTACCCGTGAGTCCGCTGTTTGATTGACGTTCAAAATGAAAATGGGACAGAGATGTTTCACGTGAAACATGTAGGTTCTATGTATGATCTATTGATGGGGTTATGAAGATCTTTTCGAGGAAGAAGCGGTACGACTACATCATCGTCGGACTCGGCAACCCGGGTTCGGAGTATGCGGGTACCAAGCACAACGTCGGGTTCGACGCGGTCGAGAAGCTGCGGCGCGCGTACGGCGCCGCGCGGTGGCGGCGCGACACGCGGAGCAAGGTCTGCGACGCCGTCATCGACGGGCACAGCGTGTTGCTCGTGATGCCGCAGACGTACATGAACAACAGCGGCGCGGCAGTCGCCGCACTCTGCGGCGCGTACCGCGTGCCGCCCGAACGCTTGGTTGTGATCTATGACGATTTCGCGTTCGAGTGCGGCGTGCTGCGTGTGAGCAAGAGCGGCAGCGGCGGCAGCCACAACGGCGTCAAGGACATTGTCGCGCGGCTGGGTACGCAAGGGTTCGCGCGGCTGCGCATCGGGATCGGCAAGCCTGTCGGCGATACCGCCGAGTACGTGCTGTCGCCGTTCGGATACGACGAGCGCGGCGCGGTGAATGCAGCGATCGAGGCGTGCGTAGAGCGCGCCCGTGAGGTCGTGGCGGGGAAGGTGTAGCCTCGCTGCGGCCGCGCACTGCTGTGCGCATTACATAGACACGCACCATAGACGGCGACCATGCGGCAAGGAGGCGATACATTGATCAAGATCGCGCTATGTGATGATGAGATCATGGCGCTTGATAGCCTCAAACAAAAGGTTGCAAGCTACATGAAACATAAAAACGTAGAATACAGCATTGGGCTTTTTTTGAGCGGCGACGCGCTCCTTGCAAGCTCGGATTATTTTGACGTCATTTTTTTAGACATCAAAATGGATGGCATCAATGGCATGGAGGCGGCAAAAAGGCTACGTCAAGTAGAAAAGCAAAGTCATTTGATTTTTGTCACTTCGCTGAAAGAATATGTGTTTGACGCCTTTGACGTGGGCGCTGTGAATTATCTGTTGAAGCCCATTGATGAACGCAAGTTGATGGGTACGATGGAGAAGATCATCGGCGGCATTGTGAAAAGTGCAAATGAGTTTCTCTTGCTTCAAACGGGTCATGAAATCAAGAAGCTGAAACTTGCAGACATATGGTATGCCGAAGTTTT
>CAYPOE010000131.1:0-6859 GCA_964412285.1 uncultured Eubacteriales bacterium
GGGGACTTCGGCTGCCTATCTCTACAGTTCCATCGCAACTTGGTTCCCGACTCTGCTCCCGTCATCGGCGAGGCATGTGTACTTTGAGTCCTCCGCAGTCGTGATCGCGTTTGTGCTGCTGGGCAAAGTACTCGAAGCTCATTCCAAACAGAAATCTCGCGAGGCGATTTCGGCACTCAGCAAACTACAACCGCGAGTCGCGCATCGTATCCGCGAATTGGTCACCGAAGATTCCGTCACCGAAGAAATCGACATTCGAAGGGTGGTCTTAGGGGATGTGCTAGAGGTCTATGCGGGTGAGTCCGTCCCGTTGGATGGGGTCATTGTGGATGGTACTAGTTACGTCGATGAAAGCATGATGACGGGTGAACCGATACCATCCCCCGAACCCTACGCCACAGGACCGCTTGTGCCTCCTGACGCCAATGAGCGCGGCTGGAAAGACACGGTGCGCGTAAATCCCGGATGCATCACCACCATCAGGGTTCGTTTTGCCCCACAACGAGCGCCGATGAACACCATGCCGGGACAAAACCACTTCCCCTTCGATCCCACGGAAGACCCAGAATATGTGTGGCACTGCCATATATTAGGCCATGAAGATAACGACATGATGCGTCCGATGAAGATAGTGAAATAGTAAAATAGATGCAGAATGCGTGTGCTGCCGCAGTCGATCGATCATTTGATATATTTATATTTGATATATTTATATAGATATAGATGAAAAGCGGAGCGACTATAAACGTCGCTCCGCTTTTCGATGCCAAAAGGCTGCGGTTATGATGGGCGGCGCTTGCGCAATACCCCTACTTTTCAGCAAATACGTTGCATTGTGTTATCAATTTCTCGGATTTTGCTAGATCCTATTCGCAAAAAATCTATGATATAATCGGTATAGAACAAGCGCCACCGGTTGTGAATGCATTTCGATGAGTCGTGAATCAGGTATATCTGCACGGGCGATGTGTATCAAAAACGCTTGACACACAGCAAGAGGTGTGTTATGATCTATACATACTGGCGGTATGTATAGAGGAGTTCAACAGCTATGGCCAGAAACAAATACCCTGACGTAACGATCGCACGCATCCTCGACACTGCGATGCAGCTGTTCCTGCAAAAGGGATACGAACATACGACGATACAGGACATCGTCGACGCGCTCGGCAACCTCAGCAAGGGCGCGATCTATCATCACTTCAAATCCAAAGAGGACATCATGGAAGCCGTGATCTTCCGAATGGACGACTTGCACTGCCAACCATACAACGACGTCATGGAGGATCAAAGCCTGAATGGCTTGCAGAAGTTAAAGAAGCTATTTACGACGTCGCTCAATCACCCCGAACAGGAAGCGACCATCAAGGCCGCGCCAAATTTGTTGAGGAATCCTAAGTTCTTTGTTGCACAGTTCCATATGACCCTGAAGGAGATCGCTCCGAAGTATGTCGAACAGGTGATCCGCCAAGGCGTGGCCGACGGTTCCATCCAAACGGAGTATCCCAAGGAGATGGCCGAGGTGATCATGTTGCTCGCCAACATATGGATCAGCCCGTGGGTATCTGATATGTCCAAAGAGGATATGACCAACAAGTTGCTGTTCCTCAAACAGCTCACCGACGTGATGGGCGTGCCTGTATTGGATGAATCCATGCTGGAACGGTTGGAAGACCTCAGGGCATTATTCGAATCGACTTCTAAATAATCTGTCGTAAGGACAGTTTATTTTTGGCGATATACATACCAACATTCGGTATGTATAACACCACAAGATTGCAGAACAAAACAATATAAAAAACAACATAAGGAGGATGTATGCATCAGAAGCTATTCCATAAAAACTTTTCCCTCGTCGTGATCGGGCAGATCATCTCGCTGTTCGGCAACGGCATCGTACGGTTCGCACTGCCGCTGTACCTGCTGTACACGACGGGCTCGGCGACGTTGTTCGGATTGGTCGGCGCGTTGTCATTCCTGCCCATGATCATCCTCACGCCCATCGGCGGCATCATCGCAGATAGGGTGAACAAGCGCAACATCATGGTCGCACTCGACTTTTTGACTGCCGCCGTGATCCTCATCTTCTTTGTACTGCTCGGCAAGATCAACTTGGTCGTACTCATCATCGTCACACTCATGATCCTGTTCGCGATACAGGGCGCGTATCAGCCCGCAGTGCAGGCCAGTATGCCGCTGCTCTCCGCCAAAGAGAATTTGATGCAAGCCAACGCCATCATCAATTTAGTGAGTTCGCTGTCGGGATTGCTCGCGCCGATCATCGGCGGCATCCTGTATACCGCGTGGGGACTCACGCCGATCCTGATCGCGGGCTGCGTATGCTTCTTTGTATCCGCCGTGATGGAGATATTCATACATATCCCGCACAATCGCGTCCGCGACAAACAGAGCATATGGCGCATCGTCAAGCAGGACTTTGGCGACAGCCTGACGTTCATGCGCAAGGAGAAGCCCATCATCCTCAAAGCCATCTGGGTCATCTGCGGATTCAACCTATTCATGAGCTGCATGATGATCGTGGGTATGCCCGTGCTGATCACGCAGACGCTGGGTATGTCCGAGCGACTCTATGGATTCTCGCAGGGGGCAATGGCGGCGGGCGGACTGTTCGGCGGCATCATGGTCGGCGTATTGGCAAAGAAACTCAAGGTGCGCAACGTCTATCTGCTGCTGCTCACGTCATCGATCTTCCTGCTGCCGATGGGGATCGCACTGCTGATCGGGTTGCCGCCATTCATCTCATACCTCGTGATCAGCGTGTGCTGCTTCTGTCTGATGAGCCTTGCATCCATGTCGACGATACAGCTACTCACGTTTCTGCAAAGAGAAACACCTGAACACATCACAGGCAAGGTCATTTCCTGTGCAATGGCGTTGAGCATGTGCGTGCAACCCATCGGGCAGTTTATGTACGGCATCCTGTTCGACGTATTGGCGACGCAGCAATACTACATCATCATCGCCGCAGCCATCGCATCAGGCCTCATCTCGCTATATTCCAAGCGCATCTTCCGAGAGCTACAATAACACCCTCTTGACAAATAGCCTACACTATGTTATCCTAAGTTCAAGGACTACAGACTGTCTACTAAGTCCATCCATCATCAAGGAGGCATAGCGGCATCTATGATACAATCGGTATCCGACTCCGAACTGACGCTGATGAAGATCATCTGGTCATACGGAGGCACCGCGCTGTACAACCAAATCAGCGACGCTCTCGCAGCACAGGGCAACGCGTGGCAAAAGAACACGATCATCACCCTACTCTCTCGCTTAGTCGACAAAGGACTATTGCGAACGAGTAAGATGGGCAATCGCAACCGATACATCGCCATCGTATCTGAATCAGACTATCAGGCCGCGCAGGTCAAGAGTCTAATGGATAAGCTATTTGAAGGCAGCGCCAAGGGATTGGTGTCGACGCTGTTACAGAAAGACTGCCTATCGACCGAGGACTATGACGAGTTGATGCGATTCTGGAACGGAGGGAAACAGACGTGACGTGGGACGCAGTCAAGTTGATTCTGTCGCTGTCCCTATCGGGTTCGCTGCTGATGCTCGCGTTGCTGTTTGCGACAATGCTGCTTCGACGACGCATCAGTCGGCAATGGCAGTACTACATCTGGATTGCCGTGCTATTGCGTTTGCTGCTGCCGTTTACGTCTGGGATCAATCTGATTGGGTACGCGTTCGAGCGCATTGCGCCTACGGTTGCCGTAGAACAGGTGCAGTCCGATGCGCCAATGCAATCCCAACCCCTGTCAATACAGGAGCCGTCGCAGAGAGACACAGCAGAGCCATCGACGCCTGTCGATACCACGGCGCCTGTTGCACCTATGTTCTCTATGCCCGATCTACCCGTCGCAACCTATGCGTTCGTCGTATGGTTAACCGTCGCATTGGCGATGATGGTACGCAAGATCACGCTGTATCAGGGATTCGTACGCTATGTCAAAGCAGGCTGGGAACCCGTGTCCGACATTGATACGCTGAACCGTTTCGGACATATCCAAGAGCAAGCAGGCGTACGGCGTATGGTCGAGCTATGCACAAGCAGACTGATCTCTACGCCTATACTGATCGGTTTCCTGCGCCCGTGTATCGTATTGCCCGAAGTCAACCCTGCCGAATCAGACTTTCGTTTTACGGTTCTGCACGAACTCACGCATTACAAGCGCGGCGACATGTTCTACAAATGGCTCGTGCAACTCACGATCTGCCTGCACTGGTTCAATCCGCTGATCTACCTCATGGGTCGCGCCATCGACCGCGCTTGCGAACTGTCCTGCGACGAGGCTGTCATATGCGCGTTGGATCATCAGGGCAAGCAGGCGTACGGCGATACGTTGCTGAATGCTATGTGGATTGGCGGTCATTATACGCCGTCCATCGCATCGGTTACACTCCACCACAGCAAACGATTATTAAAAGAGAGGTTAGAGGCCATCATGCTGTTTCAGAAGAAATCCAAGTGGATCGCCGTGCTAACGGTCATGTTGTCGGCGGTAATCCTGTGCGGCGCGGTATTCGCAGGCGCGTATCCTGCAGACGATCCTGTTGCATCACCGTCACAATCCCCCAACGCAGCCGACGTTGCATCGCCGAACGTAGTCGCCGTTGCATCGCCGACCGCCAAGCCCACGGCGACGCCTACTCCCAAGGCGCAAGTGATAAACGTACAGCCTGCCCCATCGTCCGACAACAAGCTGACGTGGGTCGAGAAGTCGTACTCCAAGGCAGATTTGAAGTCGATGAACATATCGGGCGTAGTCGTCGAGGGGGTTGGCGAACACATATCCATCACGACGGCGGGTCAGAGTCTGGCGTTCAAGTATCAGCAGGCATACGCGGGCGAGTATACGCTCGAACCCGAATCCGACATGGGCGGGAAGATTCAGGAGCTTGCGCTGCGACGCGTGACGTCGAAGGATAAACTTTATCAAAGAGAACCCTCGCGCATGATTTACGTCACGATACCCGAAGGCATAGACTTCGCCGTCGTGGTCGCCGAAACGGTTAACGGCAGCATCGATATCAAGAACTGCGTCGCCAAGACCCTCAAAGCCGATACGCTCAACGGCAATATCAGCATCAGCGGCGGCGAGATCAAGGCGCAGCTGTTCGCCGACAGCCTCAACGGCAACATTCGCATTGCCGACACAAAGACGTCCGACGGCTTTGTCGCCCATATCGATACACTCAATGGCAATACGGATTTCTATCCCATCGACAGCGCGTGGAACTACAAGCTCGTCGTAGATATGCAGCTGTATGCAAAGGTCACGATAAACGATCAGACGTACAAGGGCGGGGATTATATCATCAACGATAGCGGATCCAAGACGATCTACTTGGATGGCCTCAACGGTTCGTTGACTGTACGCGATAGAGAGTATCTTGCTGATGATGCGAAAAGTCATGCTCCCAAAAAGAATGACGTTATCGAAACCAAAGTCGAGGTGAAGGATTCGGCTGCCGATATGCAGATTGCCACCATTGGTAAGGCCGAGTACCATCTCATCGATACCGAGCAGCAGCTGCGCAGCATCGGCAAGGGACAGTATCGTATGGATGCAAACTATCTGCTCAACGGCGACATCACGTTGACCGGGGAGTGGGTTCCCATCGGCACGGCCGACCAACCGTTCACGGGTACGTTCGACGGCAATGGCTTCGAGATCATCGACCTCAAGATTACCGATCCCAAAGCAAAGGCGACGGGACTATTTGGCTATGCCAAGAATGCCAAACTACAGAATATCAAGATCCGAAACTATTATGTAGAGATTACGGAGCAAACCCCGATGCCGTATCTCGCGCCATGTACGTTTTCGGAGGATTGCGAGATTTCTAATGTCGTATTCCATAATGCGCGTACGAACAATCCGAACATCCAGTTTATGCCGCCTACGCCACCTACGCCTCCGATGCCCGTCACGCCTCCAACGCAGTTTTACGCGTATACGCAGAGGGGCTACTATCAGGAGCCGTATATCATCGAGTTGGGATGGAATCTCCAAGATGATAAGCATAATACGTATGCAACGAAGGCCAACGTCGCGTTAAAGAATGGCGAATCTATTGCGGTATTGTTCAATGATTCATGCATTCGATATGCCAAAGATGATGCGGCGTTATCCGCGATCGGCAAATTGATCGAGCGCATATCGAGTGATTCGTCAAACAACCTGCCGATACGCAAGCCGTACATCGTCAGCATGATCAAGGTACCCGCCGACCGTATACCCGCGTCGGCAGAGGAATACTACACGAACGATGAACTCACATACTTCTGCGCCCTTTATCCCGAATTGAGTGATAAGGCGAAAAAGGCATATGCCCAACGTATGTTCGACGACGAGAGGATCAACTATTTCTCGATTGCGCTGAAGGATTTGGATTCGGCCGCGATCAGCGGCTACGCCAAGCAAGCCTTCGAGCAAGAAAGGATCGACTTCTTTTCTATACTGCTCAATCATCTGGACACAGCGGCTGTTGATGGCTACGCGAGCAAAGCCTATGAGAGAGAAAGGATCGACTTCTTTACCGTCACGATTTCCCGCGCGACAGCGGACACCAAAGCCAAGTTGAAGCAAAGGGCGGAAAAGGATGGTAGAAAGACGTTCTTGCACGTTCTGGGGAAGTAATACGATGCAATGCGGAATAGAACAATATCAATATACCCCACGGGATGCGTTCACCCGCGGGGTATTATGAAATATGAAACGTCGACATTTTTCACTCTATGTACAAAAACCCGCTCACTGAGCGGATCTATGGCTGGGCTGGCAGGATTTGAACCTACGAATGCCAGAGTCAAAGTCTGGTGCCTTAC
>CAYPOE010000132.1:0-6850 GCA_964412285.1 uncultured Eubacteriales bacterium
AAATCGGCCTTTCAGCCGCAGTTCGAGTACGACGACGCAGTTAACGTAGCCAAGCAGTTGTGCGCAGATCTCACGATACTCGAAGCGGACATCCTATCCGACGACGTCGTCGTAGCCAATCCTGCGAACCGCTGCTACCCCTGCAAACAGCGGTTGTTCAACCTCATACTTACGGCAGCGCACAATGACGGCTACGACGTCATCGTCGACGGCACCAACGCGTCCGATGACGCGAGCGACCGGCCTGGCACCAAAGCACTGGCGGAGCTCGGTGTACATTCTCCACTGCGTGAGTGTGGCGTCACCAAGGCTGACGTACGCCGTCTGTCGAAAGAGGCAGGTCTGCCCACGTGGAACAAACCTGCATACGCTTGCCTTGCGACGCGCATCCCGACTGGTACCGCCATCACTGCGGATCTATTATATAAGGTAGAAAATGCCGAAACCGCGCTGATGGACATGGGCTTCCGCGACCTGCGCGTACGCGTCTACGGCGACGCGGCACGGGTACAGCTGTTGGGTGAACAGTTGAATCGCTTTGTCGAATGCCGCGTCGAGGTGCTCGAACGGCTGTCGCCGTATTTCGCAACGGTGTTACTCGACATAGCCGAGCGTACCAAAGGAGAATAATTATGAATGGCAGTGAGATCAAGGCGTTGCTGCAACGCGTGGCCGATGGCGCAGTATCCGTCGACGACGCGCTGTTGCATATCAAGCAACAGCCGTACGAGGATTTGGGGTACGCCAAGCCTGACTATCACCGCGGACTGCGGCAGGGCGTAGCCGAGGTCATCTACGGTGCGGGCAAGACGCCCGAGCAGATCGCGGGTATATCGCAGGCACTGCTGCGCAACGGACAACAGCGCGTACTCATCACGCGCATGTCGTCCGAAGCGGCAGATTATGTAAAGCAGACATTGCCGCTTACGTATCATGAGATCGGCCGCGTCGGTATCATCGGCGATATGCCGCAGCCCGACGGCATCGGACGCATCGTCGTCGCCACGGGCGGTACGAGTGACATGCCCGTCGCCGAAGAGGCCGCACTCACAGCTGAGGTACTCGGCAACACCGTCGTGCGACTCTACGACGTGGGCGTCGCGGGACTGCACCGCCTGTTGTCGCACACCGACGAGATCATGACGGCGCGTGTCATCATCACGATTGCGGGCATGGAGGGCGCGTTGACGAGTGTCGTAGGCGGCTTGGTCGACTGCCCTGTCATCGGCGTACCCACGAGCATCGGCTACGGCGCGTCGTTCAATGGCTTGGCCGCGTTGCTGTCCATGCTCAACTCGTGCGCGAGCGGCGTGAGTGTAGTCAACATCGACAACGGTTTCGGCGCAGGATACTTGGCGCACATGATCAATCATCTGGAGGGCGGCAAATGAGAACCCTGTATATAGAGTGCAACATGGGTGCGGCCGGAGACATGCTCGTCGCCGCGCTGTTAGAGTTGATCCCCGATCCCGCCGCGTTCATTGATCAAGTAAACGGGCTGGGTCTGCACGGTGTGAAGGTTTCGTGTGAGAAAGCCGTCAAATGCGGCATCACAGGCACACATGTGCGCGTATCGGTGTACGGACACGAGGAAGGTCACGAACATCATCACCATCATAATCATAATCATGATCACGAGCATACCCACGAGCATCATGATCATGAGCACGAACGCCACGAACATGATCATGCCCATAACAGTCTGCATGAGATAGACCACATCCTCTCCCACCTCGACATACCCGATGCGTTGCGCGGCGACATACTTGGCGTGTACAACATCATCGCCGAGGCTGAATCCCATGCGCATAACACACCCGTGTCGCAGATCCACTTCCACGAGGTGGGGAACATGGACGCCATCTGCGACATACTCATGGCGTGTATGCTGATCAAGCAAATTGCGCCCGACCGCGTCGTCGTATCGCCGATCCGCGTCGGCAGCGGCACGGTCAAGTGTGCCCATGGCATCCTACCCGTACCTGCGCCGGCCACCGCGCACATCTTGCGCGATGTACCGATCTACGCGGGTGACGTCAAGGGCGAGATGTGTACGCCGACGGGCGCGGCGCTGTTGATGCACTACGCCGACGCATTCGGCGACATGCCGCCCATGCGCGTACAGGCCGTCGGGTACGGCATGGGTACCAAAGACTTCCCTGTCGCCAACTGTGTACGCGCGTTCCTCGGCGATACCCAAGACGTCGCGGCATACGACGACGAAATCGTACAGTTGCAGTGCAACCTCGACGATATGACGGGCGAGGACATAGGTTACGCGACAGAACGGTTGCTCGAGTGCGGTGCGTTGGATGTATTCACTGCGCCCATCTACATGAAGCAGAATCGCCCGGCTGTGATGCTGACGGTATTATGTAAACCTACCGATGAGCAACGGTTTATGCATGAGATCTTCACGCACACATGGACGTTGGGCGTACGCATATCGCGCATGAACCGCTATACATTGCAGCGCGAGCAGCGCACGGTATCCACGCCGTACGGCGATGTGCGTGTCAAGCACGTCCACGGTCACGGCGTCACGCGGCACAAACCCGAACACGCGGACGTCGGGCGCATCGCGCATGAGCAAAACATGTCGACTCATCAAGCAAAGCATATCATCGAACACGCTATCACGGGGGATTCATATGCGGAAAGATAAGCGGTTGACAGATGTACTGCAAGGCAAATCCGACAACTATATGCTGCCGTTCCTGTGGGTACGCGGCGAACCGCATGATCTGATCATCGAGGAGATCGATCGCATCCAACAGTCCGGCATCGGTGCGCTGTGCGTGGAGTCGCGCCCGCACGAAGGGTTCATCGGCGAACAGTGGTGGGGCGACATGGCGTGCATCCTATCTGAATGTCAGAAGCGTGGCATGAAGGTCTGGGTACTCGACGACAAACTATACCCAAGCGGACGCGCGGCCGATGTGCTCAAGGACTACCCCGCGTTGCGCAAACGCTTCATACATTGCGCGTACGTCGACGTACCCGGCCCGACGGCGGGCGGTTGCGTCGACGTCGATTCGTGGGTCAACATGCTGGTGCGCCGCCAGACCGATGTACCTCCTGCCGACAATCGACTCGTCGCCGTACTCGCGTGCGAACGCAATGTATACGAGGAAACGTTGACGGGGCGTGTCATCGACGTAACGACCAACGTGAGCGGCGGACTCTGCTACCTGGACTTGCCCGAGGGCGTGTGGCGCATCTGCATCGTGTTCGACAGCAGCGTTGGCGCGGGTCGAGGCAAAGAAAATTATGTAGACCAACTCAATCCCGACAGCGTGCAGAAGTACATCGATACGGTATATGAGTCGCACTACGCGCATTTTGCCGACTACTTCGGTAACACGTTCGCAGGCTTCTTCTCGGACGAACCCGGGTTCGAGAACGGCGAAGGTTTCTACAACACGACGATGGGCGTACCGTCCATGCCGTATCCGTGGCGCAACGACTTGCTCGACAGCATCGGCGGCGCTACGATGTTGCCCGCACTCTGGTTCGATATGGGCGACGCTACGGCCAAGGTGCGCATCGCATACATGGACGCGATCACACTCGCGTACAAAGAGAACTTCGGCGACAAGATCGGACGATGGTGCGCCAAACACAACGTCGAGTTCATCGGTCACATCATCGAGGACATGAACTCGCACACTCGACTCGGTTGCAGCCCCGGACACTTCTTCCGCTCTCTCGATGGGCAGCACATGGCGGGCATTGACGTCGTGCTGCACCAGATCGTACCCGGTCTGACGCGCCACATCTCATCGGCCATCGTGGGCGGCAACAAGGTCGACCCTGACTTCTTCCACTACGTACTCGCCAAGCTCGGCGCATCGCACGCGCACATCGATCCTAAGAAGCACGGTCGCGCGATGTGCGAGATCTTCGGTGCGTACGGTTGGGCCGAAGGTACCAAGATGATGAAGTGGCTTGCCGATCACATGCTCGTGCGCGGCATCAACCATTACGTGCCGCACGCGTTCTCGATGCGTTTCCCTGATCCCGACTGTCCGCCGCACTTCTACGCCGGCGGCCGCAATCCGCAGTATGCGGCATTCGCCGAACTCATGCGCTACATGAATCGCGTCTGTCATTTACTCAATGGCGGCATACACGTCGTAAGCGCGGCGATCCTCTATCACGCCGAGGCCGAGTGGAGCGGTGGCGCATATGACATGATTCAGTCGCCCGCCAAGCTACTCTACGACAACCAACTCGACTTCGACATCGTACCTGTGGACTATCTCGAGGACGTCACGATAGAGGACGGCGGATTTAGCATCAACGGCGAGCGGTACCCGTGTTTGGTGATACCGTACGCCGAGGTGTTGCCGAAGCGCATCCTGTCCGTAGCACGCAAGCTGTCGCAACACG
Source organism: uncultured Eubacteriales bacterium (assembly GCA_964412285.1). GTDB lineage: Bacteria > Bacillota > Clostridia > Monoglobales > CAYZNM01 > CAYZNM01. The sequence continues at coordinate 4,393 of CAYPOE010000132.1, forward strand.
GCGTACCCGTGATCTTCACGCGTGGATTGCCGTCGCGCTGCTCTGACGGCGACGTCGCCGACTACATCATGCCCAACATGCGAGCCGTCACGCTTGACGCGTTGGTTGAAACCGTCGCAGGCATCGCCGCAGATGTAACGCTTTGCGGCAAGAATCCCATGCTGCGCGTATATCACTATCGGCGCGGCGGCAACGATTACTATATGCTGACCAACGAGGACATCCACAATACAGCATCCACGACGTTGACACTCAGCGGATTTGACGGCGGTTCGTATGCGGTCTACTATCCCACGACCAACAGCGCCGTACGCTATGACAGTGCCGACGGGCGCATCCCTGTCACGCTGCCGCCATACAACAGTCTCATCATCGTCACGGGCGCGCTGTCCGAGAGTCATATACGCGATACGCGCGGCGCCGTATTGTCGCGCGAAGAGACATTGCCGTTTGCCTTCGAGGTATCCACGGCTGTCGAAACGGAGTATCCTGCATTTACGCCGTACACCACATTGACAGCGCCGTGCAACTTGTCGGCAGCCGACAAGTTGCCGCGATTCTCGGGGCATTTCCTGTACGAAGGCAGCTTTGCAGTGTCGGGAGTCGACGACTGCACGCGCGTGTTACTCGATCTCGGCGAGGTGGGCGAGGTGGCGAGTGTATGGGTCAACGGCATCTTCGCAGGTACGTGCATAGCGCCACTGTACAGGTTCGACGTCACCGATGGCATCCACGACGGCGACAATGCGTTGCGCATCGAGGTCACGAATGGCTTGGTATACGAACAGCGCGACGTTTTCTCGCGTTATCTGCTTTGGGAGCCGTCCGGATTGTTGTCGCCTATCAAGTTGCAATACTACAGCAGAAAGGCCGATCATGTATAAAGATGCAAATGGTAGTATTTGGTATAAAGGCAATCTGCACACGCACACGACGCTGTCGGATGGCCGCGCGACGCCCGAGGCGTGTACGCGCATGTACGCCGAGGCGGGCTACGATTTCCTCGCGTTGACCGATCACTGGATCTGCTCGAACGGCGGTATGTATGAGAATATGCTACTGCTGTCAGGGTGCGAGTATAACGCAGGTGAGACAGCGCAGCAAGGCATCTACCACATCGTTGGCGTGGGCATGGAGCGTGCGCCGGCGATGGATCGCCAGATGAATATAAATTGTCAAGACATTGTAGACGGCATCCGCGCCGCGAATGGCATTGCGATTCTCGCCCACCCTGCATGGTCGTTGAATCTGCCGCATGAGCTGTGTAAAGTTCGCGGCTTGTCAGGCATCGAGATCTACAATACGGTGTCGGGTACCCCGTGGAACGTGCGTCCATACTCGGGCGGCATCGTGGATGCGCTCGCGACGCACGGTACGGCACTCCATGTCATGGCTGCCGACGACGTACATTTCTACGAAGGCGACCAGACGACCTCATACATCTATGTAAAGGCCGATACCTTGACACGCGATGGCATACTCGACGGCATCCATCGGGGTGATTGTTACGCATCCCAAGGGCCTACGTGTGACATCGGCATTGTAAATGGTTACGCAATTGTACGGTGTTCACCTGTAGTCGAGGTTGCATTCTTCAGCGATACAGTGTACGCGGCCGATCGCGTCACGCGTGGCGACGGCGTGACTGCCGCACAGTACAAGCTGCGTGACACGGATGGCTATGTCCGCGCCGAACTGACGGATCACCGAGGCAAGAAGGCGTGGAGCAACATCCTGACTGTCAAAGACAGATGATTTTATTTTGAACAAATATGGAGGAAGTTGAACAGATTATGAGAAAAATGACTTTTGCACTGTGTTTTGGAAACCGTGGTTTTATGCCGGGCGAACTGATTCTTGGCGCGCGTAAAGATCTGGTAGAAGCGGTGACCAAAGCGGGTTACGACTACCTGATGATGGATGAGGGTGCGACTCGTTTCGGCGCGGTCGAAACCCGCGACGAGGGGCGTCTGTACGCCCAATGGCTGCAACAACACGCGGGCGAATACGATGGCGTCATCTTTTCGATGCCCATCTTTGTCGACGAGAACGGCGCGGTCGAAGCGTTGCGCGACGCGGGCGTACCCATTTTCCTGCAAGCCTACCCCGACGAGATCGGCAAGTTGGATTTCCAACATCGCCGCGATGCGTACTGTGGCAAGTTCAGCGTGACTGACGTATTCATACAGTATGGCGTGGAGTTCACCGTGATGAAGCCTCATGTGGTTCATCCGCTCAGCGACGCATTTGCGCAGAATCTCGGCGAATTCGCGGCGATCTGTCGGGTGGTAAACGGCATGAAGCGCTTCACGATCGGCTGCATCGGCGCGCGTACTACGGCGTTCAAGACGGTGCGCTTCGATGAGGTCGCACTGCAAAAGTACGGCATCACGGTCGAGAGCTTTGACTTCTCGGAGTTAATATTCAAGGTGCAGAATATGGCTGACGACGCGTCGGG
>CAYPOE010000133.1:0-6791 GCA_964412285.1 uncultured Eubacteriales bacterium
GGGTATCGTGTTGATCGCGATTGCGATCATTGGCATATTCATATGGGCGCTCGACGTCGGTCTTACGCTCGGCGTACGCGGCGTCAGCGGATTATTGGGAGCCAATACCAATAATCAGCTCACTGTGGATAACGCCGTACCCGCCGACTTCAATCTTGATGATTATGAGATCGTCTACGATGAGGACGGCAATATAGAGAGTGTAGCGCCCAAGTCTGACGCTACAACAGATGAATCTGATGCTACGACAGATGAAGTGGACACGACGGATGCGGCAGATACGACAGAAAATACGGATACCGACGAGGCGACGCCCGCCGAATAACGTATGATCGCACCGTGGTGTAGGCAATACTTTCCTATATAAATAAATATGTACGAATAAGCAAGCAAGTAAGCTACAAGACCATAGATCAATACGCATAAATAGCAACACGTACACGAACCGGCCAACGATACGAGATTATAATTATGAACAGCAAGTTGAAGTGGTATGTGGTGCATACCTACAGCGGTTACGAGAACAAGGTCAAGGCCAACATCGAGAAACTTGTTGAGAACCGCAACATGGGCGAGATCATCACACAGGTACTCGTTCCCATGGAGGACTTCGTCGAGTTCCGCGAGGAGGGCAAGAAGGTGGCCGTGAGGCGCAAACGCTTCCCAGGCTACGTGCTCGTCAAGATGGAAATGACCGACGAGTCGTGGTATGTGATACGCAACACGCGCGGCGTCACGGGGTTTGTCGGCCCTGCAAGTAAGCCTGTACCCCTGACCGACGAGGAAGTCGAAAAGATGGGCGTGGAGCGTACGACCGTCACACTCGCGTTCGAGCCAAGCGACAACGTGCGCATCTGCGACGGCCCGCTCGAGAACTTCGTCGGTACCGTCGATACCATAGACCATGAGCTTGGTAAGGTCATCGTCGTCGTATCCATGTTCGGTCGCAGTACGCCGGTGGAACTTGAGTTCCATCAAGTAGAACCCATCGCATAACACATGTCCCGTCACAGCGCGGGACGGAGGATATATGGCACAAAAGATTGTAGGCTACGTCAAGCTGCAGATCCCGGCGGGCAAGGCTACGCCCGCGCCCCCTGTCGGACCGGCACTCGGTCAGCAGGGCGTCAATATCATGCAGTTCTGTAAGGACTTCAACGAGCGTACCAAGAATGATGCGGGTCTGATTATCCCGGTCGTCATCACGGTCTACGCCGATCGTTCCTTCTCCTTCATCACCAAGACGCCGCCCGCAGCCGTACTCATCAAGAAGGCTTGCGGCATCGAGAGCGGCGCGGCTACCCCGAATAAAGTCAAGGTCGCCAAGCTGTCCCAGGCGCAACTGCGCCAGATCGCCGAGCAAAAGATGCCCGACCTCAATGCGGCTTCGGTCGAAACGGCCATGAGCATGGTGGCAGGTACGGCGCGTTCGATGGGCGTCACCGTCGAGCAATAAGCCGGCGCGATTTGCGATAGACGGCACAACATTACTACAGCTGAATACGGAGTTATATATATGAAGCGAAGCAAGAAATACAGGGCGGCGGCTGCGAAGATAGAGCGCCAGACCCAATACGAGCCGTCGGCGGCTTGCGCTTTGGTCAAGGAAACCGCCACATGTAAGTTCGACGAGAGCATCGAGGTACACGTCAAGCTCGGTATCGACTCGCGTCACGCCGACCAACAGGTTCGCGGCGCAGTTGTACTGCCGCATGGCACGGGTAAAGTGCCGCGCGTTCTCGTGTTTGCCAAGGGCGACAACGCCACGGCTGCACAGGAAGCCGGCGCGGATTTCGTCGGCGCGGAGGAGTTCATCCCCAAGATCCAGAACGAGAACTGGTTCGACTACGACGTCGTCGTCGCCAGCCCCGACATGATGGGCGTCGTCGGCCGACTCGGCCGCGTCCTCGGCCCCAAGGGTCTGATGCCGAATCCCAAGGCGGGTACGGTTACGCCCGACGTGGCCGGTGCCGTACGCGAGATCAAACTCGGTAAGATCGAGTATCGCGTCGACAAGACCAACATCGTCCACTGCCCGATCGGTAAGGCGTCGTTCGATGCGCAGAAGCTCGAGGAGAACTTCACGACGCTGCTCAATGCGCTCGTGCGTGCGCGTCCGGCCGCTGCCAAGGGACAATACCTGCGCAGCGTGACGATTTGCTCGTCAATGGGCCCGGGCATCAAGGTCAGCACGGCCAAGTTGTCCTAAAGATCACAACGGTCATCGGTATACTATACCGTACCCTATAGCATTATAGCAATACTGCAATCTCATCATCACAACGACTGACTCATAGACCCGGGCAACCGTAAGCCCCGGCGAGGGTGACATGATCTGTTGCGCATGTACGTCATGCGTCGTATACACATGTCCTCCGCCTAGGCGGGGGATTTTTGTTTGGGCATGAACCGCAACCAAGGCGACATCGTCGTCTGTAGCAATTTGCGATCATTTTTGCGAATTGCGCTATCACGGAGTTACAACCATGGCAAGCCAAAAGGTATTAGAAAGCAAGAAAGCCGTCGTGGCCGAACTCAAGGAACGTGTGGACGGTTCGGTGGCCGGCGTACTCTGCGACTACATCGGCCTCACGGTCGAGCAGGATACCAAATTGCGCAGCGATCTGCGCAAGGCCGGCGTCGAGTACACCGTCGTTAAGAACACACTGCTGTCCATCGCATTGGAGGACGGTCAGTACAAGGGTCTGCAAGGCACGCTCAAAGGCCCGACGGCGTTGGCTACGCACGCGACAGATATGACCGCGGCCGCCAAGATCCTGTCCGAGTTCGCCGAGAAGAACGAGAAGTTCACGATCAAGGCGGGTTACGTCGACGGCGGCATCCTCGACGTCAAGCAGGTCGGCGCACTCGCGCACCTGCCGTCCAAGGAAGAGCTCATCGCCAAGACGCTCTACTGCATGAACGCGCCGATCCAAGGTTTCGCGACCGTGCTCAACGGCACGATCCGCGCGCTCGCCATCGCACTCAATGCGATCGCCGAGAAAAAGGGTGCGTAAACGGCCGCTATTTTATCCCGCATCATCTAATAACATCACGCAACATCACACAATCACTTATTTTATCCGGAGGATACCATGTCTGAGAAGGTCACAAAGTTAATCGAAGAAGTCAAGGCGTTAACCGTATTGGAGCTGTCCGAGCTGGTCAAGGCGTTAGAGGAAGAGTTCGGCGTATCCGCAGCCGCTCCCGTAGCCGTTGCAGCGGGTCCCGTTGCGGCAGGTCCCGCAGTAGCCGCTGAAGAGCAGACCGAGTTCACAGTCGTACTCGAGAATGCCGGCGCCGAGAAGATCAAGGTTGTCAAGGTTGTCCGCGAGCTCACAGGCCTCGGCCTCAAGGAGTCCAAGGATATGGTTGACAACGCACCGTCGACCGTCAAAGAAGGCTTGGCGAAGGACGACGCCAACAGCTACAAGGCAAAGCTCGAAGAGGTTGGCGCGAAGGTCGTGCTGAAGTAATCGGGATACCGATTTTTACGACATTCTGTAATATCATGCAGAATGTCGTTTACATATTGTAATATGGGCCGAACTGTAGTATAATAGACGCAGATGTTTAGTGTTTTAGCCAAGGGAGGCTATGCTATGAGTTTCTTGCTGCGCAATTACATGGAAGTCGTCGTCGATGAGATCATCAAAGACACGCAGCACGACTTAAAGTCGTGCATGTGCGAGCAGTGTATGCTCGACCTCAAGGCCATTGTGCTCAACCAGTTGCCCTCTAAGTATGTCGTAACGGCCGATGGTGAGATGTACATGCAGGTCGTTGATCTCATGCGACAACATAAAGTAGACGTGCTGACTGCCATCATGCAGGCCGACATGCTCGTCTCGAGCCGACCGCATCATGCGCGTTGAGGGCGTAGGCGGTTCACCGCAATTATCAGGCATCGGCGCGGCACAGCAGCGCCCCGTCGGCGTAGGCGACTTGGTGCGCGTCGAAGCGTTGGCATATGAGCGCGGCGGACTCACGATACGTCTGCCCGACGGGAACGTCACGACGGCGCGCGGCGACATCCCGCCTGACTTGCAGGTACCGATCAACATCGACCTGCTCATACAGAACATCGGGCCGGAGGGCGTGACGGCGCGCCTCATGGATACGACGCACATGAATGCCAACGACATCGGTCGCGTGCTGAATATGTTGCGCCTGCCCAACAACAGCACCAACGCCGACATCGTGCGTACGCTTGTCGCCAACGGTTCCAGCGTCACGCGCGCCAACGTGGAGCTGCTCGCGCGCGTCATGAACGAGGCGCGCATATCTGCCGATACTGCGCTCATACTATTGACTGCGGGGATCAAGCTCACGCCCGCCAACATTCGGTTGCTCGCGCGCATCAGCGACGGCGTAGGCGGCGACCTGTTGCAGATCCTCCAAGCGCTCGAGCAAGGCACAGGTACGGCGGCACAATCGCTTTCGACTGGCGCGCAAGGTGTATTTTCCATGCCCGCCGACGCGCTGTATGCCGAGGCGCTGTATGCCGAGACCTTGTATGCCGAAGCGCAACTCTATCCCGACGCGCAGGGCGCGGGTATGCCGCAGTCCGACGCCGCCGAACAACAGGTCGCGCAGCAACAACCAGTCGCGACGCAGCCATCGGCGACGCAGTCACCCAACCCACAACCGTCCGTCGCACACGCGCAGCAATCGTTGACCGATGAGCTGTTCACGGCATTCACGGCGATACTCGGCTTCTCCGACGCCGCGCAAGAACCCGGCGTGGTCGCCGCGTCCAACGATCCGATTGCCCACGTGCCGCAAGAGGTCGCGCAAAACGCCGCGACGCAGTCTGTCGCGACTGGGCCGTCGCCCGTCTCCGCTGAATCATCCGACGCCGCAGCCGCGCAGTCGCTGCTGCCTGACGACGTCGTACCACAGCAGACCACTGTTCAATCGCAGACGCAGCCGGCGACGGTCGCACAGCGATCCAACGTCGTACCCGACGCGTCGGTCGTGCCGCAAAATACCGTGCCGCAGACGGCCGCTGCAGCCGCGGCGACACAGCCCGCCGCATTGCCCGACGGCAGCCTATTCAGTCCGCAAGTCGCACAGGCGCTGTCGGCAGGCAACACATTGACGCAGGAACAATTGACCCAACTCGTGACGGCGTTGTTCCGTGACATCCAGCCCGACGCGCAGACGACCCAGCTCAAAGCGTCGACGGCCATGCGCGACGTCGCGGCCGTCGCCATGATCCTCGAGAATCATCTGCCACAGTTGAGTCCGACCGCGCGCGCGACGGTCAGCGCCGCATTGCAGGACATCAACGACAAACTCACGTTGCTGCAAAACCTCAACAACGCCGCGACGTACGCGCAGATCCCCATCAACATCAATGGGCGGCGCGATACGCTGAACCTCTACGTGTTCGATAACCACGGGCGCAAGGGGCGCATCGATCCGCGCAACGCGACGCTGTACATGACGTTGGCCACGGCCAGCATGGGCGATGTAGAGACCATGTTGCGCTTGACGGGGCGGTATGTAGACGTGGAGCTTGGTTTCTCTGACGACGATGCCGCGCGTACCGTCGCAGGGCGCATCGTGGATCTATCCGACCTGCTCGAAGCCGCAGGTTATCACCTCGGCCGCTACCAGATCAACAGCGGCGTACGCAATCTCGACATCGGCAAGGCTAAGCATGATTTCACGATACGGCAGTCGCGCAACAAGCTCGACATACGCGTATGATATGTTATGCAGCTTGGCAAAGTCCGAATTGTGAATCAAAACCAGGGCAGAATGAAAAAGGATAACGCTAAATCCATACAACTCGCGGCGGCACTCGCGTACAACGTCAACGACAACGCGCCGCGCATCGTCGCGCAAGGACGCGGCGTCGTCGCCAAGAACATCATTGAGCGGGCTGAAGATGCGGGCGTACCCGTGGTCAACAATCCTGAGGCGGCGGCCATCCTCAACACGCTCAACATCGGGGACGAGATCCCGTATGAGCTGTATCAGGTCGTCGCACAGATCCTAGCGTATGTGGCCAAGATCGATAAGGATTACGCCGGACGCCACCGCGTTCCCCAAACCCAATACCCTTATGAATTCAAGTAGTACCCTGCATCCTCCTCCGCGGATCAAGTGGTCGCCCAAATTGCAACCACGCAAACTCGTAGCGCTGTATCGTTCATATCACGACGGCCTCGTCGATGAAGCGTTGTTGGACGACGTAGGCGTCACGCTGTACCTGCGCTGCGAATCCATCGTGATGATCGCGCGCGGCGAATTGTATTGCCCCACCTGCGACCAAAAGATCTCTTTTTGCACCGATGGCGGGGAGTTCGATACGGCGACTTGCACATGTGGGTACGTCTGTGATCGGGATACCTACCACGATAGTTACCGCAATCGCGAGCTGTGGCAAGGCAATGCCGGTTCGTACTTCTCCTCCTTTCTCGACGAATATCCGCGCGCGCGTACGGTCAATCAGCGCATGATCTGTGTGGATACCTTGATCCACGCGTTCCACATCGACGCAAAGTCGCAGTTGCCCAATCGATCGGCCGGCAATAACCTGATCGAGGGCGCGCACGACGCAGTCGTAGAGCTACTCGATGCCTTGTCGGGGATACAACCAGAACAAGACGCGCGATTTGTGCAGACGGTTGCCATTATGCGCAATCGGCGCAAGGGCATGTAAACATTCAGAGTCAGTCCTTGTTACAGGAAATCCCATGATGGATATGCCAAATATACGCGTTGTTGACATCTCGTGGCAAATACGATATAATTTAAGATGATTATCAAGGTCAAAGTAT